>NZ_JBEPCJ010000046.1:0-78594 GCF_040299565.1 Spirillospora sp. NPDC000708 | reverse complement strand
CCACCCGACCCCGTCGCGGCGGCCGGGGCCCGGCCCCCCCCCCCCCCCGCCGCCCTGCCGCCGGTCGAGGGTCTAGAGGTCGATGGAGTAGTCGAGGACGACGCGGTCGGCGGGGAGCACGATGTCGCGGCAGACCTCCATGACGGAGGCGCGCGACAGCATCCGGCGGGTGATGGCGATGACGGGCACGCCGCCGCCCATCCGGAGCGCCTCCACCTCCTCGGGGGTCGGCATGCGGGAGCGGACGGCCTCCTCGACGCGGGTCGGCGGGTGGCCGAGGTAGGCCAGCTGCGCGAGCGTGCCGCCGGGCCACGGCTCGCGCTCCGGGTCGGCGACGGGGGTGCCGCCGACGAGGTCCCACGGCAGGTAGTTGACCGAGATCTGCTGCGGCTCGCCGCGGGCGTAGAAGACGAACCGGCGCCGCAGCAGCTCGGTGCCGGTGGGCAGTTCGAAGAGCGCGCCGAGGTCGTCGTCCGCGCGCACACGGGTGAACTCCTTGTCGAGCCGGTACTCCTGCCAGCTGATCTTCTGGTCGCGGGTGAAGGTGGTCTCGGGCACCGCGAGCGGCCTGGTCACCGCGCGGTAGCGCTCCATCGCGACCCGGCGGGCGGGCGGCACGACCCGGACCACGGTGCCGCCGCCGCGGCGCGTCTCGACGAGCCCCTCGGTGCGGAGCAGCGCGACGGCCTGGCGCACGACGATCTCCGAGACGCCGTGGGCGGCGCACAGCTCCGCCATGGTCGGCAGCCGGGTCCCCGGCGGAAGGCTGCCGTCCCGGATCCCCTCTCGCAGCGTGTCGGCGATGCGCAGGTAGGCGGGACGGTCCGGCACCGGCGTCACCTCCCCTTCGTTCAGGCGCGCCCCCGGTCAATCGACGCGGTGTTCGATTTCGCCCCCTCCTCTCCGTCACTCATATCCAGCGGGCTGCTATCCGCGGGGGCATGGTCCGCTTACGGACAGCTTGACACCTCTTAGACCGAGTAAGACTTTTGTATACAGAAGAGCCGCCTCGGGGAAAGGACGACCTTGATGGGGGACTTCGAGGATCTGAAGACGGCCATCGAGGGGGAGTTCCCGGGCTGGCAGGTCTGGCGGAGCGACGCCGGACGCTGGTACGCCACCCGGAGCGGCGATCTGACCGACGCGCAGCTGCAGGCGGGATGTGCGATGACGGTGGCCGCGGACGATCCGGCGGGCCTGCGCGAGCTGCTGCTCGAGCAGGCGCGCGGGGACGGCTGAGGCGGCCGCGATGGGACGTCGCGGGGAGCGGCGCGGCCCGGTCCGCAGGCGGGGGCGGACCGGGCCGGAAGGCTCCGGTACGGAAGGTACCTGTGTCGCTCAGGTGACACAGGAATGGAGCCCAGGGCGGCGGGGTCGGTGTCACCCCTGGGGCGAGGTAGACGTGACCGCATGGACGACGCAATCGGCGCGACCCCTGACAAAGTGTCGTGTCGTCCGTGCGGTCGCACATCTCCCGGCGCGGCGAGCGGACCGCCATCTCCGGTGAAACAGCTCCTTTCGCCATGTGAGTTCGGCTGATCTCGGGGCACTCCTACAGGGAAACGGCATCAGTGTTGTTCCCGGGGACCCCCCGGACCCCGGACCCCAGGCGAGGAGGCCATGACGACATGGCACGGGTGACGCGCGCGGAGATCGACCGGCTCGTCGGCGGCGACCACCACGATCCGCACGGAGTCCTCGGGGCGCATCCCGGCCGTGACGGGGTGACCGTCAGGGCGCTGCGCCCGCTCGCGGAGAAGGTCGAGGTCGTCCTGCCGAACGGGGACCGGCACCCGCTGCGGCACTTCCACGAGGGCGTGTTCGCCGGGACGCTGCCGGCGTCGGCGTCGCTGGCCGGCGACGACGCGGACAAGGCGCCCCTCGCGGTCCCCGACTACCGGCTGGCCGTGACGTACGGGGACGGCATCGAGACCGTGCAGGACGACCCGTACCGGCACCTGCCGACGCTCGGCGAGCTGGACCTGCACCTGATCAGCGAGGGCCGGCACGAGGAACTCTGGCGGGCGCTGGGCGCGCGCGTGCGGACGTACGCGTCCGCGTTCGGGCCGGTGTCCGGGACGGGGTTCGCGGTGTGGGCGCCGACGGCGCGCGGCGTGCGCGTGGTCGGCGACTTCAACCACTGGGACGGCCGCGCCCACCCCATGCGGTCGCTCGGATCCACCGGGGTCTGGGAGCTGTTCGTCCCGGGCGTCGGCGACGGCATGCGCTACAAGTTCGAGATCCTCGGCGCGGACGGCCAATGGCGCAGCAAGGCCGACCCCATGGCGCAGCACACCGAACACCCCCCGGCGACGGCGTCGCGCATCTACACCTCGGCCTACGAGTGGGCCGACGGCGAGTGGATGGACGGCCGTAAGGAGCACGAGTGGGTGCACGAGCCGATGAGCGTGTACGAGGTGCACCTCGGCTCGTGGCGTCCCGGGCTCGGCTACCGGGAGCTGGCGGAGGAACTGACCTCGTACGTGAAGGACATGGGGTTCACCCATGTGGAGTTCCTGCCGGTGGCGGAGCACCCCTATGGCCCGTCCTGGGGCTACCAGGTGACGTCCTACTACGCGCCGACGTCCCGCTTCGGCACCCCGGACGACTTCCGCTACCTCGTCGACAAGCTGCACCAGGCCGGTATCGGCGTCATCATCGACTGGGTGCCCGCGCACTTCCCCAAGGACGAATGGGCGCTGGCGCGCTTCGACGGCACCGCGCTCTACGAGCACGAGGACCCGACCCGCGGCGAGCATCCCGACTGGGGCACGCTGGTGTTCAACTTCGGGCGCGCCGAGGTCCGCAACTTCCTGGTGGCCAACGCGTCGTTCTGGATCGAGGAGTTCCACATCGACGGGCTCCGCGTGGACGCGGTCGCCTCGATGCTGTACCTGGACTACTCGCGCAACGAGGGCGAGTGGACGCCGAACGTCTACGGCGGCCGCGAGAACCTGGAGGCCATCTCGTTCCTCCAGGAGATGAACGCGACGGTCTACAAGCGCAACCCCGGCGTCCTCACGGTCGCGGAGGAGTCGACGGCCTGGCCCGGCGTGTCCCGCCCCACCCATCTCGGCGGCCTCGGCTTCGGGTTCAAGTGGAACATGGGCTGGATGCACGACACCCTGGAGTACCTCCGGCACGAGCCCGTGTTCCGGAACTACCACCACAACGAGATCACGTTCTCGCTGGTGTACGCGTTCTCGGAGAACTACGTCCTGCCGCTCTCGCACGACGAGGTCGTCCACGGGAAGGGGTCGCTGCTCAGCAAGATGCCCGGCGACACCTGGCAGCAGTTCGCCGGGCTGCGGGCCCTGCTCGCCTACATGTGGTCGCATCCCGGCAAGCAGCTGCTGTTCATGGGCCAGGAGTTCGGGCAGGGCGCCGAATGGGCGGAGCAGCGCCCGCTCGACTGGTGGCTGCTGGACAACGCCGCCGAAGGCGCGCTGCACGTCGGGCTACAGAAGCTCGTCCGCCAGCTCAACCACGCCTACCGCGCGGAACCCGCGCTGTGGTCGCGCGACAACGAGCACGACGGGTTCCGCTGGATCGACGGCAACGACGCGGGCGGCAACACCCTCTCCTACCTGCGGTACGGGACGTCCGAAGACGGCGGTGAGGCCCCCGTGATGGCCTGCGTCGTCAACTTCGCCGGCAACCCGCACGAGGACTACCGCGTCGGCCTGCCGAAGACGGGCGGCTGGCGGGAGGTCCTCAACACCGACGGCTACGAGTACGGCGGCAGCGGCGTGGGGAACCTCGGGCGCGTCGAGGCGACCGCCGAGCCCTGGCACGGCCTGGAGGCGTCCGCGGTGATGCGGGTCCCGCCGCTCGGCGCCGTGTGGCTCGTCCCGGAGTGACCGGGAACTAGGGTGGCGCCATGAGCGCCGCGCAGCACCTGCACCTCGTCCCGTCCGAGTTCCTGGTCGAGCATCTGCCGAACGCGACGTTCCCCGAGGACGACGAGTGGATCGCGCTGGTCCGCGCCCCCGAGGGCCTCACCGTCGTCCGGGAGGCGTCGCCGTTCACCGAGGCGGAGCGCTGGGTCGGCTTCTACGGCGACGCCGGCCACGGCCTGGACCTGCCCGGCATGCTCGCCGCGGTCGTCGGCCCGCTCGCCGACGCCGGGGTGCCGGTGTTCGTCGCGTCCACCTACCACGCCGACCTCGTCCTGGTCCCCGACCACCGGCTGAAGGACGCGACGCAGGCCCTGCGCGACGCGGGCCACCGCGTCAGCGACGCTCGATCCGGTCGATGAGCCAGCGGGGGCCGGTGACGTGCGCGCCGGCCTCCTCGCAGCGGGCCCGCAGCTCCCGGTCCGCGGTCACGACCAGGTACTCGGTGTCGGGCTCCGGCCTGCCGACGAGGCCGACGATGTGGTCGTCGCCGCTGCCCGGCGCCGCCACGACCCGGACGCCGTCCGCCGGCTCGTCCGCCACCGTCCGCGCCGCGCCCTCGACGACCAGCACGACCTCCGGGAAGCAGGTGTCGAACGGGACGAGGCCGGGCGGCAGCCCGCCGACGCCCTCGGCGAGGACCTTCAGCGAGTCGCGCAGCCGGGCGTTGGCGCCCGCCCGGTCCTTCCACCAGCCGTCCGGCCGGGAGCCGACGACGTTCGCGCCGTCCACGACGAGCACCAGGCCCTTCGTCGCGTCCCGCAGCAGCGGCCACGACCGCTCGAACGGCGCGAACAGCTTGCGGTCCTGGACCTCGTCCACCGGGACCCACTCGGCGCGGCGCGTCTCCCGCGACGCGGGCTTCACGGGCACCTTCTCGTCGAGCGCCCCGATCACGGACGTGAACGCCCAGCCGCCGTGGTCCTCGACGCGGGTGCCGCGCACGCGCACGAGCCCGGTGTCGAGCGTGCACTCCTCGCTCGTCTCCCGCAGGGCGCCCGTCACCCCGTCCTCATGGCTGTGCGTGGCGCCGCCGAACATCCCCCACGTGCCGCCGCCGAGACCCCACCAGGCGCGCTGCTGCAACAGGATCCACATCCGGCCTTCCGCGTCGCGGTGGTAGGCCAGCAGCCCCGCCGCGCCGTACCGTCCCCAGTGCGTGTGCCCCTGGTCGCAATCGGCCCAGCCGTCCCCATCGCCCATGAGCCGACGATATCCGCTCGTGACCGAAGTACGGTGGTGCCGTCGTTCGGGGGGCCGACGCAGGTCCCCCATGCCGGAGGAAGCCGAAGATGCCCGCTCTGCCCCTCGTCCCCGACGATCCCCGCGAGATCGGCCGCTACCGGCTGACGGGACGGCTCGGCGAGGGCGGGCAGGGCGTCGTCTACCTCGGCGAGGGGCCGTCCGGGGAGCGCGCCGCCGTGAAGGTCCTCAAGCACGCCGACGCGCGGGCCCGCGAGCGGTTCGCGCGGGAGATGGCCGCGGCGCGGCGGGTCGCGCCGTTCGCCACCGCCGCGGTCCTCGACTCGTCCGCCGAGGGGCCGCTCCCCTACGTCGCCAGCGAGTTCGTCGACGGGCCGTCCCTGCAGGAGCGCGTCGCCGAGGGCGGTCCGCTGCGCGGCGGCGACCTCCAGCGGCTGGCGGTGAACACCGCGAGCGCGCTGGCCGCCATCCACGCCGCCGGGATCGTGCACCGCGACCTCAAGCCCGCGAACGTGCTCCTCGGCCCGGACGGGCCCCGCGTCGTCGACTTCGGCATCGCCCGCGCGATCGACGCCGAGACCCGCACGCAGATGGTCGGGACCCCCGCCTACTTCGCCCCCGAGTGGCTGCGCGACGTGCCGCCGACGGTGAAGTCGGACGTGTTCGCGTGGGCCGGGACCATGGTGTTCGCGGCGACCGGGCGGCCGCCGTTCGGCGGCGGGACGACGGTCGAGGCGATGATGCACCGGATCGCCACCGCCGACCCCGACCTCACCGGGGTGCCGGACGCGCTGCGCCCGCTGCTCTCCGAGTGCCTCGCCAAGGAGCCGGACCGCCGCCCGTCCTCCCGCGACCTCGCGATGCGGCTGATCGACCCCACCTCGCGTCCCGCGGCCGACATCACCCGGCCGCAGGCGCCCTATCCGGGGCCTCCGGTGCCGGTCCCGCCCGCGCCCGGCCCGGACCACCCCGGGGGCCCGTCGCCGTTCGGCCCGGCGACGGATCCGTCCCCGTCGCGGAACCTCACGCAGCCGCACCGGCGGCCGCCGGTCCCGGGGCCGCCGCCTCCGGCCGGCGACGGGTCCGGTGGGAGCGACGGGCGCGGTGGCCGCGGAGGCGGGAGCACCCGTGTCATCGTCGGGGCGGCCGCCGCCGTCGTCCTCGCCATCGCGTGCGCGACGGCCGTCCTCCTGCTGAACAGGGGCGGGGGCGGCGACAAGCCGTCCACCACGGCGTCCCAGCGCTCACCGGCCCCGAGCGGGCGGTCCTCGTCCCCGTCCGGTGGCGGAAGCGGCGGCGGGACGGGCGGCGGCCGATCGGTGCCCGCGGCGTTCGGCGGGACGTGGGAGGGCGAGCTGACGCAGAAGGGCGGCATCACCCTGGGCGACACCGGCACCAAGGTGACGATGCGCCTGGCCGGCGGGAGCGACGGCGGGACGGCCGAGTACGACCAGTGGGGCTGCCGGACCCGGCTGACGGTCTCCGCCGTGTCCGGATCGAAGGTCGACTTCGACGAGACGGCCCTGACCAGCACCGGCGCCGACAGGTTCTGCACGGGCGGCCCGGTGTCGCTGACGCGGGTGCCCGGCGGGCTGCAGTACACCTCGACCGGCATCGGCACCACGTCCGGGACGCTCCGCAAGGTCGGCTGAACGGGCCGGTGACGAAGGGCACAGTGCCGCCCGCAAGGCGCTCCGAATACCATTCGGTGCGAGACACCGCATGATCAGGGAGCACGAGTTGAGCGTCGAGACGGGACCGGCGGCCTTCGAGGAGACCGCGCGGATGTGGGACACCCTGACGGGCGCCGAGCTGATCCAGGCCATGGCCGACGGCCGGTTCCCGCAGATCTCCGACATCAACGACCACATCGGGCAGGTCATCACGTCCGCCGAGCCCGGCCGCGTCGACATCGCCTGGACGCCCGCCGAGAAGCTGTGCAACCCGGGCGGGACCGTGCACGGCGGCTACATCGCCATGATCCTCGACAACGCCGTCTGCCTCGCGGGCAGCAGCACCTGCGAGCACTTCATGCCGATGCTCACCCTCAACCTCAACGTCGACTACCTGCGCGGCGTCCGGGCCGGCGAGACCTACACGGTCACCGGGACGTGCGTGCACCCCGGCAGCACCCGCATGGTCGCCAACGCCCTGATCAGCGACGCGCAGGGCCGCCCCGTCGCGCAGGCGTCCGCCAGCGTCCTGCCCAACAGGGCCTTCGCCCGCAAGTAGGGCCCTCGCGCGCAAGTAGCCCCTCGCACGCAAGTAGGGACGCCCCTCCTTCTCGGGGCGGAGGATGCGCGGGACCCGGGGCGGACCGGCCGCCCGCGAGCGAACGCATAGGCTGGGGCCATGGTGGATCCCGGAACCGTCGTCAACGTCATCAAGCAGGCCCGGGACCGGCGGACGGCACCGCTGATCCTGGAGCTGGACCTCACCGAGGGGATCGTGGAGACCGCGCCCGCGGACCCGATCTCGGCGATCATGTCCATGCGCCGGACGAACCTGCGCGACGTGCTCGACGGGCTGCGCCGCGCCCGGTCCGACCACCGGGTGAAGGCGCTGGTGGTGAAGGTGACCGGCGGCGTCGGGCTGGCGCTCGCCCAGGAGCTGCGCGAGGCCGTCGGGGCGCTGCGGGAGGCCGGCAAGCTCACCGTCGCCTGGGCCGAGACGTTCGGCGAGGGCGGCCACGGCACCGTCCCGTTCTACCTCGCGACCGGGTTCGACAAGGTGTACCTGCAGCCGACCGGGGAGGTCGGGCTGACCGGCGTGGCGCTGGAGGAGCCGTTCTTCGCGGGCGCGCTGGAGAAGGCGGGCGTGCGGCCCCGGTTCGCCAAGCGCTACGAGTACAAGACCATGGCGAACACCTTCATGGAGAAGGCGTACACGCCCGAGCACGAGGAGTCGTCGCGGCGGCTCGTCACGTCCCTCGGCGAGCAGATCACGGCGGGCATCGCCGCCGCCCGGGACCTGCCCGAGGACAAGGTCCGCGACCTCACCGACCGCGGGCCGCTGCTCGCCGGCGAGGCGCTGGAGGAGGGCCTCGTCGACCACCTCGGCTACCGCGACGAGGTCTACGCCTTCCTGCGCAAGGAGGTCGGCGCTGACGCGCAGCTCCGCTACGTCTCCCGCTACAACCGCACGCACGGCCTCGCGCGCCGCATCCCGCAGCCGGGCCGCCAAGACGTCGTCGCGCTGATCAACGGGCAGGGCCCGATCCGGCTCGGCCGCTCCGGCCGCGGCGGCCCGCTGCCCAACTCCGGCCCCGCGATGGGCTCCGACACCGTCGGAGCCGCGTTCCGCGCCGCCGTCAAGGACGACCGGGTCAAGGCGATCGTCTTCCGCGTCAACAGCCCCGGCGGGTCCGCCGTCGCGTCCGACGCGATCTGGCGCGAGGTCGTCCTCGCCCGCCGCGCCGGCAAGCCGGTGGTCGTCTCGATGGGGAACGTCGCCGCGTCCGGCGGCTACTACGTCTCGATGGCCGCCGACACGATCGTCGCGCAGCCCGGCACCATCACCGGCTCGATCGGCGTCGTCGTCGGCAAGGCCGTCGTGAACGACCTGCTGGAGCGCGTCGGCATCGGCCTCGGCTCGGTCGCCGACGGCGAGCACGCCCGCATGTTCAGCGCCACCAAGGACTTCAGCGACTCCGAGTGGGAGCGGATCAACGCGTCCCTCGACACGATCTACGAGGACTTCACCGCGAAGGTCGCCGAGGGCCGCGGGCTGTCCCGCGAGCGCGTCCACGAGCTGGCCCGCGGCCGGGTCTGGACCGGCGCCGACGCCCGCGACCACGGCCTGGTCGACGAGCTGGGCGGCCTCGACGGCGCGCTCGACCTGGCCCGCAAGAAGGCCGGGCTGCCCGCCGACGCGCCCGTCCGCTCCTACCCGCACGCCTCGCCGCTGGAGCGGCTGCGCCCGCCGGAGTCCAGCGAGGACCGCACCGCCGCGTCCGCCCGGTTCGACGGCTGGGGCTCGCTCGGCGGCCTCGCGGCCCGCCTCGGCCTCCCGTCCGCCGGCCCGCTGACCCTGCCCGGCTCCTGGGAGATCCGCTGACACGGGAGGCCGGGAGGTCGGTCGGGTGTCGGTTGGTCGGGGAGGCGGGTCGGGTGTCGGTTGGTCGGGGTGAACAGGCGTTCGTCGAGGCGGTCGCGGGGTTCGCCACGGGGGTCGTCGTGCTGACCGTCAGGGACGGCCGCGACGACCTCGGCACGACGGTGACCTCGTTCATGTCGGTGTCGCTGGAGCCGCCGATGGTGCTGGCCGGCGTGGCGTCCTCGTCGTACCTGGCGGAGGTGCTGGCCCGCACCGACCGGTGGGCCGCGACGGTCCTCGGCGCGGGCCAGCGCGCGCTCGCCGGGCGCTTCGCCGCCGAGGGGCGTCCGAGCGCCCGCCTGCTGCTCGCCGCCGAGCCGCACCATCGCGGCGAGCACTCCGGCGCCCTCGTCCTCGAATCGGGCCTCACGGCCCTCGAATGCGAGACGCGCCAGTGCGTCGAGGCCGGTGACCACATGCTGTTCGCCGCCGAAGTCCTCGCCACGGACTACATCGCCCGCGACCGGCAACCCCTCATCAGGGTCAACCGCCGCTACCTCGCCCTGTCCTGACGCCGCCGCGAGGCGGGCACCGGCCGGTCACCCGTGGGCGTCCACCCGGCGGCCCCGCTTCCAGACGGCGTGGGTCTGGGGCACGCCGGGACGGTAGGCGAGGTGGATGTACGACGGCGCGTCCAGCACGTGGACGTCCGCGCGCGCGCCGACGGCCAGGTGGCCGACGTCGGTGCGCCGCAGGGCGCGGGCGCCGCCCGCCGTGGCGGACCAGACGGCTTCGGCCGGGGTCATGTGCATGTCGCGGACAGCCACGGCGATACAGAAGGCCATGCTGGAGCTGTAGCAGGAGCCGGGGTTGCAGTCGGTGGCGAGGGCGACGGTGGCACCGGCGTCCAGGAGGCTGCGGGCGTCCGGGTAGGGCTGGCGGGTGGAGAACTCGACGCCGGGAAGCAGGGTCGCGACGGTGCGGGACGAGGCGAGCGCGTCCACGTCGGCGTCGCCGAGGAAGGTGCAGTGGTCGGCGGACGCGGCGTCGAGCTCGACGGCGAGGCGCACGCCCGGCCCCTCGCCGAGCTGGTTGGCGTGCAGCCGGGGCATGAGCCCGGCCTTGATCCCGGCCCGCAGGACCTCGCGGGCCTGGTCGGCGTCGAACGCGCCCCGCTCGCAGAACACGTCCACCCAGCGGGCATGCGGCGCGCAGGCGGCGAGCATGTCGGTCGCGGCCAGGCGCGTGTAGGCGGCGGCGTCGTCGCGGTACTCGGACGGGACGACGTGGGCGCCCAGGTAGGTGACCTCGTCGGCGATCTCCGCGGCGATGCGGACGGCGCGCTCCTCCTGGTCGACCGTGAGGCCGTAGCCGGACTTGCACTCGACGGTGGTCGTCCCCTGCCGGGCCATCTCGGCGACCAGGCGGCGGAGGTTGGCGCGCAGGGCGTCGTCGGACGCGGCGCGGGTGCGTTCGACGGTGGTGCGGATGCCTCCGGCGGCGTAGGGGCGCCCGCTCATCCGGGCGGCGAACTCCTCGGCGCGCTCGCCGGCGAAGACGAGGTGGGCGTGGGAGTCCACGAAGCCGGGCAGGACGGCGCGCCCGGCGGCGTCGAAGACCTCGTCGGCGGCGGGGACGCCGGACGCGGGGCCGGTCCAGGCGACGGCGCCGTCCTCGATCACCAGCGCGGCGTCCCGGACGATGCCGAGCGGCCCGTCGCCCCGGCCGGGGTCGTTGGTGACCAGTTCCCCGATGTCGATGATGGCGGTGCTCAACCGGGCTCCTCGCGGGTGGCGGACTCGACGGCGGCGGCCAGCGCGCCGGGCACGTCGTCGACCAGCAGGTGGCGGCCGTCGTGCACGATCTGGCGGCCGGACACGACGACGTGGCGGACGTCGGCGGCGGTGGCGGCGAAGACGGCGGCCTCGGCGGCGTGCGCGGGACCGGCGCCCGCGGTGCGGACGGAGTCGAGCGCGACGGTGACGAGGTCGGCGTAGGCGCCGGGTTCGAGGCGGCCGGCCTCGGGCCAGCCGAGCGCGTAGTGGCCGTTGGACGTGGCGGCGGCGAGCAGCTCGCCGGCGGTCCAGTGGCCGCGGACGCGGGTGCGGAGCCGCTCGTCGAGCTCGACGGCGCGGGCCTCCTCGAACAGGTCGACGACGGCGTGCTGGTCGGAGCCGAGGCAGATCGGGGCCCCGGCGTCGGCGAGGCCGCGGGCGGGGCCGATGCCGTCGGCGAGGTCGCGTTCGGTGGTCGGGCACATGCACACGCCGGTCGTGGTGGCGCCGAGCAGGCCGATGTCGTCGCCGGTGAGGTGGGTGGCGTGGACGGCGGTGCTGAGCGGGCCGAGGGCGCCCGCCTCGGCGAGGAGGCGCGCGGGCGTCACGCCGTAGGCGTCGAGGCACGCGGTGTTCTCGGCGGGCTGCTCGGACAGGTGGACGTGCAGCGGCGCCCGGTGCTCCTTCGCCCAGGACGCGACGGCCCGCACCTGCTCGCGCGGGACGGCGCGGACCGAGTGGATCGCGGCGCCGACGCGGGCGTGCAGCCGGCCCGCCTTGTCCGTCTGCTCGTAGAGGGTGTCGACGCGGCGGGCCCAGTTCCCGGCGGTGCCGTCGCCGAACCGCAGTTGCGGGCCCTTGAGGGGCTGCCCGATGCCGCCGGTGAGGTAGCAGGTGTCCAGCAGCGTGATCCGGATGCCCGCGTCGGCGGCTGCGGCGATCAGCGCCTCGCCCATCGCGTTCGGCGCGTCGTAGGGGGCGCCGCCGGGGCGGTGGTGCAGGTAGTGGAACTCGCCGACGCAGCTGATCCCGGCGAGCGCCATCTCGGCGTACACGGCCCGGGCGAGCGCCCGGTAGGAGTCGGGGTCGAGGCGGTCGGCGACCTGGTACATCTGCTCGCGCCACGTCCAGAACGTCCCCCTGTTCGTCTGGACGCGGGAGCGGAGCGCGCGGTGGAACGCGTGCGAGTGCGCGTTCGCGAGGCCCGGCAGGGTCAGGCCGGGCAGGTGCTGGGCGCGCGGCGGGGCCGGGACGCCGCGCGTCAGGCTCGTGATCCGTTCGCCGTCGGCCTCGATCAGGACGTCCGCCGCCACCCCGTCTCCGAGCCAGGCGAACTGGGCATGCCATTGCATATCGGGTTCCCTACCCGCGGGCCAGGTCGTCCAGTACCGCGGCGAGGGCCTCGACTCCGGCGAGGCAGTCGGCGGTCTCGGCGTGCTCGGCGGGCGCGTGCGACACGCCGGTGGGGTTGCGGACGAACAGCATCGCGGTGGGCAGCCGGGCCGACAGGACGCCCGCGTCGTGCCCGGCGCCGGTCGGCAGGACGGGCGCGCCGCCCAGCGTCCTGACCACCCGGTCGCGCAGGGCCAGGTTGAAGTCGACGATCTCGGTGTAGGACTCCTCCGCGAGCTCCACGGTCACCCCGTGGGGGCGGGCGGCCTCGCGCGCCGCCGCGCCGACCTCCTCCACGGTCTTCCGCACGGCGGCGTCGGCGGGCCCGCGCGCGTCGAGCCAGGCGGTGACGGACGACGCGATCGCGTTCACCCCGCCCGGGACGATCCGGGCCTTCCCGACCGTCGCCACGGTCCCGTTGCGCTCGGCGGCGTCCCGGGCGGCGAGGACCATCCCGGCGAACGGGATCATCGGGTCGCGGCGGTCGGCGAGCGCGGTCGTCCCCGCGTGGTTGCCCTCGCCCGCGAACCCGAACCGCCACCGCCCGTGCGGGACGATCGAGCTCGCCACCCCGACCGGCCCGGTGAGCGCCCGGCCCTGCTCGACGTGCAGCTCGACGTAGCAGGCGACGCGTCCGAGCAGGTCGTCGTCGGGTCCGATCGCCTCCGGGTCGAGCCCGGCGCCGTGCAGCACCTCGGCGAACGTGCGGCCGCCGGCGTCGGTGAGGGACCGCGCCCGCGCGGGGTCGATCGCGCCGGCCAGCAGCCGCGACCCGAGGCAGGCGACGCCGAACCGGGCGCCCTCCTCCTCGGCGAACGCCGCGATCCCGATGGGCCTGCGCGGGGCCGCGCCGCGCTCGCGCAGCAGGTCGACGGCGGCGAACGCGGACACGATCCCGAGCGGCCCGTCGAACGCGCCGCCGCCGGGCACCGAGTCGAGATGGCTGCCGGTGAGCACGGCGCCGTCGCGCGTGCCGTCCTCGGGGCGCCACCAGGCGATCATGTTTCCGTTGCGGTCGTGCTCCAGCGGCATCCCGCGGCGGCGCGCCTCGCCGGCGAACCAGGCGCGGCACTCCAGCTCCGGCGGCGTCCACGCGAACCGGTGATACCCGCCGGTGGCCGCGTCGCGCCCGATGGGCAGCAGCTCCGCCCACATCTCCTCGAAGCTCATCAGCCCTGCTGCATCGGGATGCGGACGCCGCGCTCGGCGGCGACCTCGGCGGCGCGGTCGTAGCCGGCGTCCACGTGCCGCATGACGCCGGTGCCGGGGTCGTTGGTCAGGACGCGCTGGAGCTTCTCGCCCGCGAGGGCCGTCCCGTCGGCGACGCAGACCTGCCCGGCGTGGATCGAGCGGCCGATGCCGACGCCGCCGCCGTGGTGGATGGACACCCACGTCGCGCCGGACGAGGTGTTGAGCAGCGCGTTCAGCAGCGGCCAGTCGGCGATGGCGTCCGAGCCGTCCTTCATGCCCTCGGTCTCCCGGTAGGGGCTGGCGACCGAGCCGCAGTCGAGGTGGTCGCGGCCGAGCACGATCGGCGCGCTGATCTCGCCGCGCGCGACGAGGTCGTTGAAGACCTCGCCGGCCCTGTCGCGCTCGCCGTAGCCGAGCCAGCAGATCCGCGACGGCAGGCCCTGGAAGTGAACCTTCTCCCCCGCCATCCGGATCCACCGGGTCAGCGGCTCGTTGTCAGGGAACAGGTCGAGGATCGCCTTGTCGGTGCGGGCGATGTCCTTCGGGTCGCCGGACAGCGCCGCCCACCGGAACGGTCCCTTGCCCTCGCAGAACAGCGGCCGGATGTAGGCGGGGACGAACCCGGGGAACTCGAACGCGCGCGCGTAGCCGGCGAGCTGCGCCTCGCCGCGGATCGAGTTGCCGTAGTCGAACACCTCGGCGCCCGCGTCCTGGAACCCGACCATCGCCTCGACGTGCGCCGCCATCGACGCGCGGGCCTTGGCGACGAACCCGTCGGGGTCCTTGCCGCGCTCGGCGGCCATGTCGTCGAAGGCGACACCGCTCGGCAGGTACATCAGCGGGTCGTGCGCGCTGGTCTGGTCGGTGACGATGTCGATCGGCGCGCCGCGCCGCAGCAGCTCGGGGACGATGTCGGCGGCGTTGCCGAGCACCGCGATCGACAGCGGCCGGCGGGCCGCCCTCGCCTCCTCGGCGAGGCGCAGCGCGTCGTCGAGCGAGTCGGCCTTCACGTCGCAGTACCGGTGCTCGACGCGCCGCTCGATGCGGGACGGGTCGCACTCGACGCAGATCGCGACGCCGCCGTTCATCGTGACGGCGAGCGGCTGCGCGCCGCCCATCCCGCCGAGCCCGGCGGTCAGCGTGATCGTCCCGGCGAGCGTCCCGTCGAACCGCTTCTCGGCGACGGCCGCGAACGTCTCGTAGGTGCCCTGGAGGATGCCCTGCGTGCCGATGTAGATCCACGACCCGGCGGTCATCTGCCCGAACATCGTCAGCCCGAGCGACTCCAGCCGGCGGAACTCCTCCCAGGTCGCCCACTGCGGCACCAGGTTGGAGTTGGCGATCAGCACGCGCGGCGCCCACTCGTGCGTCCGGAAGATCCCGACCGGCTTGCCCGACTGGACGAGCAGCGTCTCGTCGCCCTCCAGGTCGGCGAGCGACCGCACGATGCCGTCGAAGGCGTCCCAGCTGCGGGCCGCCCGCCCCGACCCGCCGTAGACGACGAGCTCGTCCGGGTGCTCGGCCACCTCCGGGTCGAGGTTGTTCTGGATCATCCGGAGGGCGGCCTCCTGCGGCCAGCCCTTCGCGGCGGTGAGCTTCGTGCCGCGCGGCGCGCGGACGGGACGGGGACCGGACATGTGCGGGCTCCTTAGGAGAGGGGGCCGGTGACGGATTCGGCGGCGGCGACGAGCGAGCCGTCCCGGACCATGGCGGCCGCGGCGGCGATCTCGGGCGCGAGGTAGCGGTCCGGGCCGGGCGGCGGGACGGCCTCCCGCAGCTTCGCGACGACGGCGGCGGTCGCGGGTCCCGGACGCAGCGGGCTGCGCAGATCCAGCGCCCGCGCGGCGGTGAGGATCTCGATCGCGATCACCTGCGCCAGGCCGTCGACGGCGCGGCGCAGCTTGCGGGCGGAGTTCCAGCCCATGGACACGTGGTCCTCCTGCATCGCCGAGCTCGGGATCGAGTCGGCGGACGCGGGGGCGGCGAGCCGCTTCAGCTCCGAGACGATCGCGGCCTGCGTGTACTGGGCGATCATGTGGCCGGAGTCGACGCCGGGGTCGTCGGCGAGGAACGCGGGCAGCCCGGACGAGCGGCCCTTGTCGAGCATCCGGTCGGTGCGCCGCTCGGACATCGACGCGACGTCCGCGGTGGGGACGGCGAGGAAGTCCAGCACGTAGGCGATCGGCGCGCCGTGGAAGTTGCCGTTCGACTCGACCCGGCCGTCCGGCAGCACCACGGGGTTGTCGACGGCGGACGCCAGCTCCCGCCCGGCGACCAGCTCGGCGTGCGCGAGGGTGTCGCGGGCGGCGCCGTTGACCTGCGGCGAGCAGCGCAGCGAGTAGGCGTCCTGCACGCGGGTGCAGTCGGGGCCGCGGTGCGACTCCATGATCTCGGAGGCGTCCAGCAGGGCCCGCAGGTTCGCGGCGGAGGCGCCCTGCCCCGGATGCGGCCGCAGCGCCTGCAGGTCGGCGGCGAACACCCGGTCGGTGCCGAGCAGCGCCTCGACCGACATCGCGGCGGCGACGTCGGCGGCGGTCAGCAGGCCGTGCAGGTCGCGGATGGCGAGGACGAGCATGCCGAGCATGCCGTCCGTCCCGTTCAGCAGGGCGAGGCCCTCCTTGGCGCCGAGCTTGACCGGCGTGATGCCCTTCTCGGCCAGCGCCTCGGCGGCGGGCTTCAGCTCGCCGTCCGCGTCCCGGACCTGCCCCTCGCCGATCAACGCGAGCGCGACGTGCGCGAGCGGCGCGAGGTCGCCGGAGCAGCCGAGGCTCCCGTGCTCGAACACCTGCGGGGTGATCCCGGCGTTCAGCAGCTCGGCCAGCGTCCGCGCGGTCACGGGCTGCACGCCCGTCCGGCCGGTCGCGAGGGTGCGCAGGCGCAGCAGCATCAGCGCCCGGACGACCTCCCGCTCGACCTCGGCGCCCGACCCGGCGGCGTGCGAACGGACGATGTTGAGCTGCAGCTGCGCCCGCATCTCCGGCGGGATGTGCCGGGTCGCGAGCGCCCCGAACCCCGTCGAGACCCCGTAGACCGGCAGCGGGCGCGCCGACAGCTCCTCGATGTGCGCCCGCGACTCCCCGATCAGCGTCAGCGCCTCGTCCGTCAGCGAGACCGCCGCGCCGTCCCGCGCCACCGCCACGACCTGCTCGAACGACAGCGGATCCGGACCGACCCGAACACTCGTGTCTCCCATGACGAAACCCATACCCACGATTCCACCCGCCCGGTGCGGGCCGGGGCAGCCCCGGACGGGCAGATCTGTCTCGGATACGAGACAATTCGGGGATGAGCCAGGTCCCGGCCGCCCGCCGCGCGCTGGCGGTGCTGCGCCTGCTGGCCGCCGCGCCCGGCCCGCTGCCCGCCTCCGCGATCGCCCGCGCCCTGGACCTGCCCCGCTCCAGCACCTACCACCTGCTCACCGCGATGGCCGAGGACGGCTTCGTCACCGCCATCCCCGAGGAGCGCCGCTGGGGCCTCGGCGTCGCCGCCTTCGAGATCGGCTCCGCCTACCTGCGCCACGAGCCGCTCGAACGCCTCGCCCGGCCGCTGCTGCGCCGCCTCGTCGACGGCGTCGGGGAGATTGCCCAGCTCGGCGTCCTGCACGGCGCGGAGACCCTCTACCTGCTGAAGGAGCAGCCGCCCCGGCACGCGACACTCGTCACCGACGTCGGCGTGCGGATGCCCGCCCAGCTCACCGCGAGCGGCCTGTCGCTGCTCGCGCACCTGCCGCCCGCGCAGGTCAGGGCCCTGTTCCCCGGCCGCTTCGTGAACCGCACCGGGCGCGGCCCGGCGTCCCTGCGCGAGCTGCGCCGCGTCCTCGCCGAGGACGCGCGGCGCGGCTGGTCGTCCGAGGACGGCTACATCACCGAGGGCTTCGCCAGCATCGCGGCCTGCGCGTTCGACCACACGGGGCACCCCACCGCCGCCGTGGCGCTCACGTTCCGCCGCGACCGCCACCCGCCCGAGACCTGGCCCGACCTCGCCGTCCCCGTCCGAGCGGCCGCCGCCGCCTTGACCGGCCGCCTCACCGGCCGCCCGCCCTCCTGACCCAGTCGTCGAAGGGCGCGGACCGGCAGGGGCTCAGCAGGTGCCGGCGAGGCGGCGGCGGGAGCGGAGGGAGGCGAGCTGGAGGCGGCGTTCGGGCGCCACCTTCGCGTACTCCATGCCCATGACCCGCATGCCCCGGCGCTCGGCGAGCGTGGCGAGCGCGTCGTCGGCGAGGGCGAGGAACTGGAGGCGGTGCCGCAGCGCGACGGCGTCCAGGTCGTGGACGAGGGCCTGGTCGAGGCGGTCGACGGCCTCGCCCGAGCGGCGCCACACCCCGCCGGTCTCGCCCGCGAACGCGCCGATCAGCGCGTCCAGGGAGAGCGCCATCCGGGCGGTGACCGCGTGCAGGATCCGCTCGGCCTCCGCCGGGACGGCTGGCGAGGCGGCGGCGATCTCCCGGACGTAGCCGGTGACGGTGGTCAGCGCCATCAGCGTCTCGGCGTCCACGTGGCCGGATCCGCCGGTCGGGCGGCGGACGATCGGCCGCAGGATCGCGTTCAGCCGGAACAGGGCCTGGTCGACGGCGCGGGACGCGCTGCTCAGCCGGACGTCCCCGGGCTCGCGCGGCTGCGCGCCGGCGTCGGCGATCAGGTCGCGCACGGCCGACAGGTGCCCGCGGACCGCCTCGTCGATCATCCTGCGGGTGCCGATGGGCAGCAGCACCAGCCCGACCAGCACGGCCGTGAGGGCGCCGACCATGTTCTCCGCGAGGCGCAGCAGGATCAGCGAGGTGTGGAAGTCCGTCGTGAACGCGTAGAGCTGGACGAGCGCGACGACCAGCCCGATGACCCACCAGGTGTAGTGCGAGGCGATCGAGTACGCGCCGGCGGTCAGCCCGGCGACGACCAGCAGCAGGCTGATCCACGGGTGCGCGGCGCCGAGCAGCTCGAACGACGCGACGCCGAGCGCGCCGCCCGCGACGGTGCCGAGCGCGCGCTGCCAGGTCTTGCGGACGCGCTCGTAGGTGGTGTTCGTGCCGGTGAAGATGATCATGACGCCGATCGCGGCCCAGTAGAAGCGCCGGCCGCTGATCAGGTCGCCGATCGGCACCGCGATCGAGATCGCCACCGCCACCTGCAGGGCGGTCCGCAGGTGCGGGGAGACCCGGAGCCGCCGCCACGCGCCGCCGGGGCCGTCCGAGGCGAGGAGCCGCTCCGCGACCGGCCCGGACCCGAGGACGGCCTGCCCGGCGCTCAGCACGACCGGCGACTGGAACGGCGCCCCGTCGCCCCGGTCCGGCGCGGCCCGCCCGGCGTCCACCCATTTCCGGGACGTCCGGGACAGGTCGGTCAGCAGCACGGCCAGGTGGTGGACGAGCGAGGAGGTCTCGACGTCGGCGGGCGGGCCGCCGGCGCGCCGCCGGTCCAGCCATCCGACCAGGTCGCGGGCCGCGCGCTCGTCGAACTCGGTCCCGGCGCCGCCGGCGGAGTAGGAGCGGAGCGCCGAGCTGACGCGGGCGCGCAGGCCGGCGGGCGGGTCCAGGGCGTCCAGCTCCCTGACCGCGCGGCCGACGGCCTGCACCGCCAG
This sequence comes from Spirillospora sp. NPDC000708, assembly GCF_040299565.1. Classification (NCBI taxonomy): domain Bacteria; kingdom Bacillati; phylum Actinomycetota; class Actinomycetes; order Streptosporangiales; family Thermomonosporaceae; genus Spirillospora; species Spirillospora sp. NPDC000708. The sequence goes on along the minus strand of NZ_JBEPCJ010000046.1, from coordinate 59,528 downwards.
CTCGGTCTCGAACAGGAGCCGGTGCAGGCGCTCGGCCTCCCCGGTGGTGCCGGGCTGGGCGAGCAGGCCGTCGGCGACCAGCGCGGGCTCGTTCAACCGGGACTGCCGGCGGCGGAGCCGGCGCAGCGCGCGCTCGCGGTCCGCCCCGGCGTCCAGGAGGTCGGCGGCGGCGCCGGTCACGTCGGCGGCGCACGCGAGGAAGGCCCGCTGGATCCGCGCCAGCGCCTTGGCGGGGGCGGGGCGGCACAGCGCGAGCCGGGCGGCGATCGACGCCGCCAGGCCCGCGGCGGCGATCGCGGCCATCGGCCCGAACTCGGTCAGCGGCATCGGCAGCAGCAGCCCGCTCAGGTACCCGGCGAACAGGACGGCGCCCGCGTCGTTGCCCCACGGCGCGAAGCGCGCCGCGTAGAACTGCGCGAACAGGACCGGGACCAGCGCCGCCAGGCCCAGGAACCGGTGCGGGTGCAGCGTCATGCTCAGGTAGAGGGCGGCGATGAACGGCGCGTACACGGCCGCCGCGCGGGCCGTCGCCCGTCCCGTGCCGTTGTCGGCGATCAGCAGCGAGGTCAGCATCGCCGGCAGCGCGCCGAGCATCAGCCCGAGGAACGCCGGTTCGCCGAGGGCGCCCGCGACGCCGTACCCCGCCGCCATCCCGGCCGGGAGGCCGACCAGCATCCGCCGCGCGGCCTGGAGGCGCGCCAGCCCGAGATCGCTCGCCAGCGCCCACCTCTCCAGCCGCCGCTGCAGGCCCCTGACGCCCGTCCGTCCGTTGTCCGGCAGCAGTTCGCGTTCCTCTCCGAAGAATCCTTAGCCACGCTCACTATCTATCGATCATAACCGCCCCGGGCGCATGCCCCCGCTCCTAGGAAGATTAAGAATTTGCCTAATAGGTCTAGGCAGACTACCGTCGCGAGCATGAGACCCCTGACCGAACGCGACATCCGCACGTCCTTCGTCAACTGCTCCAAGGGCGAGGCCAAGCGGCTCGGCCTGCCCAAGGACTTCGCGGACCTCCCCTGGGACGACCTGGACTTCCTCGGCTGGCGAGATCCCGGGGCGCCCGAGCGCGCCTACCTGGTCGCCGACCGCGACGGCCGCCTCGTCGGGATCGCGCTGCGCGGCACGTCCGGCACGTCCCGCGGCTTCACCGCGCGCAGCCTGTGCTCGGTCTGCCTCACCACGCGGACCGGCGGCGGCGTCGCCCTGATGACCGCGCGGCGGACCGGCGAGGCGGGACGCCAGGGCAACACCGTCGGCCGCTACCTCTGCACGGACCTCGCCTGCTCGCTCTACGTGCGCGGGAAGAAGCAGGCCGCGGTCGGCGGGGACCTCGACGAGTCGCTGACACTGGAGGAGAAGGTCGCCCGAACGCGGGCCAACCTGCACGCCTTCCTCGACAAGGTGGCCGCCTGACCGGCACTCCCCACCAGGACCGCGGGGCGCCGGCCGGGGGCGGAGAGCCGGGCATTATCGCCATTCGGCGACCGGCCGCCCCATCGGTCGGCCTTTTCCGGCCTCGGCGGGATATCCGCTGAAGTCGGGCGAACTTCTAGGGCAAGATGATTCCATGCTCGATCGCGGAATCCACGGAAAGCCGCGCCGTGGCCACGGTGGGCATTGGAATGGTCACGAGACGCGGCCGCGGCCGGTCACCGGAACGCGGCGCGGGCGCACGACGGCCGGTGCGGCCGGCGCCCGCCTCCGTAGCCCAACGGTAGAGGCGAACTCCTTAAAAGAGTTGAGGTGTCGGTTCGAGTCCGACCGGAGGCACCTGGGATCGCCGCGTTCCGCGGTGGTCGTCCGACGACCGCCGCGAGCCGGCTGGCGGCGGTGGACGGCGCGCTGGGGCTGAAGGCCGGAACCGCCACGGAACGCAGGCGCCTGGCGCTCGCCGCCGAGCCGGTGCCCCTGGCGGGACGCAGGCTCCCGAGGCCCGCATCGGAGGCGGAGCCGACGGCGGCGCCGCCCTGGCCGTGCGCCTCGTCCGCTCGCTTCTCGGTACGGCGCCCGACGTCCGTGACCAGGCATTCCGGCTGCGGCATCGCGAAGAGCACCGGCTACGGGCTGAACACCGGCTAGGGGCTGAGCACCGACGCGGTCGGAGCGGCGGATCGGAGCGCAGTTCCGGCAATTCGCCGACCACGCGCCGTCGTGAATTCGGCGCCGGTCTGGCGGTATGCCCGCGACATGGGCATGAAAGTGTATTTCCAGACCGACATGCCTGCGCTTTCAGCGCCACTGAAGCGCTATCTCGGCGATATCGACACCTCCAGTCCCCGGCTGTGGTCGGTAACGCCGGCCGGGACCACCGCTCCAAGATCAAGGTGACGGCGTTCCTCTCCGGCGGTCAGCCGAGCCGGAAGCGGGACACGAAGGTCCAGATGACGGCGTTGGCGTCGATATCCTGGGTGGTGCCGCCGAGCAGCGGCCCGAGGTAGGGCGTGCCGCCGGACCAGTTATGGCCGCCGCCCTTGACCTGGTAGAGGATCACCGGCGCGGCGGCCGGGCAGCCGTTGTAGGCGTGCTCGGTGACGGTCGTGCCGTCGGACGGGTGCGTGTCGGGCAGGTCGGTGTCGGTCGTGGTGGTCCCGCAGCCGTTGTTGCGAGCCCAGAAGGGGGCCGCGGCAGTCGCGGTCGCATACGGGACGATCGGGTCGGCGTCACCGTGGATCATCAGAATGGGCACGGCGCGCCCCGGGTGGCAGGCGGCCTGATCCTGGAGCTGGCCGGAGACCGGGGCGAAGGCGGCGAACCGCCTGTTCTCGCAGGCCAGCTTGCTGGTGAAGAATCCGCCGTTGCTCATGCCGGAGGCGTAGAGGCGGCGCGGATCGGCGTGGAAGCGCCGGACGAGGACGTCCTGGAGCGCGGACACGAAGCCGGGGTCGTCGACGTCCCGGCCCGGCTGGCCGCCGGCGACGCCCTGCCAGCCCGTGCCGTGGTGCTCGGGCGTGATCATGATGAAGCCCCGGGTCCGGGCGTAGTCGGCCATCCGGCCGAAGAACTCGGCGAACAGCGGCGTCTCGAACAGGCCGGGGAAGTGGAACAGGGCCGGGAGGGGCCGGCCGTCGTAGCCGTCGGGCAGCCGGAGGATCGCCACCCGCCGCTGCCCCGCGTGGAGGAGGTGGATCGCGTGGTCGCCCGGGTCGGGATGGCGGTCTTGGACGGTGAAGCCGACCGTCCGGGTGGACGAGCGGCCGCCGGTCTGCACCGTTCCCCGCCCCTGCCAGGTCACGGTCCCGTCCGACGGGGCCTGCACCCCGCCGGCGATGTTCGCGGAGACCTGCACCCCGGCGGCCGGGTCCTGGAGATCGAACGTCCCGGACAGGCCGGCGAGCGAGCGTGACAGCGCGAACCGGACGGTGGCCTTCCCGCCCTTCGCCCCACGCAGCGTCCCCTGCCCCTGGACCTTGGTCGTGTTGTAGTCGGGTGTGGCGTCGAGGACGGCGATCCCGCCGTCCAGCAGGCCGCCGTCGAGCCGGTAGGCGGGCGCGCCGCCGACGGTGATCGTGATGCGGTCGGGAGGCAGGGCGCCCGCCCGCGCGGCCGGCGGAGCCGCGACCGCGGGCACCGCGAGCGCGGTGCAGGTCAGCGCCGCCGCGGCGGCCAGGTTCCGGGCGCGGAAGAGGGTCGGGGTCCGACGGGCGATGAGGGGATGCGGGCGCATGGCCGTCCTTCCTGCGGGCGTCCCCCGGTCGCCGCCGCGTACCGCCGGGTCCGGTTCCCGGCCGTCATGGCCCGAGAGTAGGGACGCGCGCCCCGCCGGCGCTGCTCATGAGAACGACACCGTGGCCCCCGTCCTTTGCGCACCCGGTGACAAAATGGAGCGATGGCCGACGACCGCTCGCTGCGGACGACCTTCGACAAAGCCGCCGCCCACTATCAGGCCGCGCGCCCCGATTACCCGGCCGGGCTGTACTCCGACCTGGTCGCGCTCACGGGGATCGAGCCGCCCGCGCACCTGCTCGAAGTCGGCTGCGGCCCGGGAAAGGCCACGCTGCCGCTGGCACGCATGGGGTTCCGGATCACCGCGGTGGAACTCGGCGCCGCTCTGGCGGCCGAGGCGCGCCGGCGGCTCGCGGGCTTCGCCGGCGTCTCGGTGATCACCGCGCCGTTCGAGCGGTGGGAGCCGCCGAGCGGCGTCCACGTCGATCTCGTCTACGCGGCCACCGCCTGGAAATGGGTGGATCCGGACGTCAAGTACGCCAAGGCCGCTTCCCTCCTCGCCCCGGGCGGCCACCTGGCCGTCTGGAACGCCGAGCACGCCTTCCCCACGGGATTCGACCCCTTCTTCGCCGAGATCCAGCGGGTCTACGACGAGCTCGGCGAAGGCGACGGCGCTTCCTGGCCGCCGCCACCGCCCGAGGCCCGCCGGGACCCCGCCGCCGAGTTCGAGGCGTCCGGGCACTTCACGGCCGTCGGGACGCGGCTTCACGTCTGGGCCCGCCGCTATACGGCGGACGAGTACATCGCGCTGCTCGACACCTTCTCCGGTCACATCGCCATGGAGCCCGCCAAACGACGGCACCTCTACGGCGAGATACGCCGCCGGCTCGCGGCCCGGCCCGATGGGCGGGTCACCCGGCACTGGTCCGCCGTCCTCACCGTGGGCCGTCGCCGCTGACCCGCGCGGACCGCTACGGCGCGGGCGGCGCGTTGATCAGGGCGAGGACGTCGGAGGTGGGGCGGACGTCGCCGAAGGAGCGGTAGACGGTGTTCAGCGTGGCGTTGTGCTCCGCGTCGCGGCGCGCCGCGTTCGCGTCCGCGACCATGATCACGCGGAGGCCGAGGGCGGACGCGTCCCGCGCGGAGGACTCGCAGCACACGTTGGTGACGGTGCCGGTGATCAGGACGGTGTCGACGCCCCGGCCTTCCAGGAGGTCCGGCAGGGGGCACCGGCCGGGGAAGAAGGCGCTGGGCGCCGTCTTCTCGACGAACAGGTCGGACGGGCGGGCGTCGAGGTCCGGCCAGAGGCGGCCGGGCAGCGGGCCGGTCCCGCCGCTGGTGCGGTAGAGCTCGGCCGTGGCGGGGCCGTAGAACTCCTCGGCGACCGGAGTCCGCTCGGGGGCCCCGGGCAGGACCCACGCGACCGTGCCGCCCGCCGGGCGCAGGGCGCCGGCCAGTGCGCCGATGTTCGGCACGATGCCGCGCGCGTACCGGTTGCCGGACACGAAGAAGGGCACCATGTCGATCACCACGAGCGCCGTGCGGGACGGCGCGAGCCGGTCGAACGCGAACCGGCGACCGCGCCGGGCCTCGTGGCGCGCGTACTCGCGGGGGTCGATCCGCCAGTCGTGCACCGGTTCCTCCGCTCCTGAGGAAGGCGGAAGCCCGCCGCGCGGTGCGCGGCGGGCTTCGCGGGGGGCGGGTCAGGCGAGGCCGTTCTTGGTCAGCCAGTCCTTGGCGACCTTCTCCTGGTCGTCCTTGTCGATCGCGATCCGCTTCATCATGTCCAGCAGGTCCTGAGTGGTGAGCTTGGCGGAGACGGCGTTGAGCGCCGCCGTGGCCTGCGCGTTCACCGCGGACTTGTTGACCAGCGGCGTCACGTTCTGCGCGCTGAAGACGTGCTGCGGGTCCTCCAGCACGACGAGCTTCTTCTGCACGATGGTCGGGTCGGTGGTGAACAGGTCCGCGGCCTGGATCTTGTCGTCGGCGAGCAGCTTGACCAGGGTGGCCTGGGCGCCCGCGTCGAACGGCTGGAACTTCTTGAAGTCCAGGCCGTACACCTTCTTCAGGCCGACGAGGCCCTGCTGGCGGGTCTTGAACTCCGACGGGCCGCCGATCGTGAGCTGGTTCGCGACCGGCTTGAGGTCGGCGATGCTCTTCAGGTGGTACTTGGACGCGGTCTGCGGGTTGACCGTGACCGAGTCCTTGTCCTCCGCCTGCGCCGAGGTCAGGACCTCCACCGAGGAGGGCAGCTTCGCCTTGAGGGCGGCGTTGACCTCGTCGGTCGTGGACGCGGTGCTGGTCTTGTCGACCGAGGTGGTCAGCAGCGCGCCGTTGTACTCGGGCATCACGCCGATGCCGCCCTTGACGACCTGGTCGTAGTAGATCTCGCGGGCGCCGATGTTGAACTTGCGGGTCACCTTGAGGCCCTTGGCCTCCAGCGCCTGCGCGTACAGCTCGCCGATCAGGTTGGACTCTGGGAAGTTGGCGCCGCCGACGGTGATGGTGCCCTTGGCGGCGCCGCCGCCGGACAGCGGGTTCTTGTCGTCGCCGCCGCCCCCGCCGCCGCAGGCCGACAGCGTCAAAGCGGCCACGAGGCCGACGGCCGCGCCACGGATGATGTGCTTCATGGGTTTTCCTTCTGTTGAAAAAAGGGTCAGGAGGAACGGGCGGAGCCGAGCAGGCCCGGCGAGACGACGAGGCGGCGCAGCGCCGCGAAGACCAGCTGGACGATCAGCGCGAGCAGCACCACCAGCACGGTCCCTCCCACCACCAGCTGGTAGTCGTTGCGGGCGAGGCCGTCGATGATGTAGCGGCCGAGGCCGCCGAACCCCGGGTAGGCGGCGATCGTGGCGGTGGCGACCACCTGGATCGCCGACGTGCGCAGCCCGAGCAGGATCAGCGGCAGCGCCATGGGCACCTCCGCGCGCCACAGCACGCCCCAGCCCGTCATGCCCATGCCCCGCGCGGCGTCCTTGGCGTCGGGGTCGACGCCGCGGATGCCCTCGAACGTGTTGACCAGGATCGGCGGGACGGCGAGCGCCACGAGCGCGATCAGCACCGGGGTGATGCTGTAGTCGACGACGACGATGAACAGCACGAGGCCGAACGTCGGGATCGCGCGGGCGATGTTCGCGACGCTGACGGCGGCGAACCCGCCGCGTCCGGTGTGCCCGACGAGCAGGCCGAACGCGAGCCCGATCACCGCGGCGCACAGCAGCGAGACGCCGCTGTAGTACAGGTGCTGGAGCAGGCGGTGGGGGATGCCGTCGTCGCCGTGCCACTGCGCGGACGCGGTCAGCCAGTTCCAGGACAGGTCGATCTGGTTCCACAGCTTGTTCATGACGTCCCTCGCGCTCTGGCCCAGGGGGTGAGCAGCCGCTGGACGGTGACCAGGATCGCGTCGGTGACCAGGGCCAGCACGACGATCAGCACGGACGCGGCGACGATCTGGGTCTGGAACTGCAGCTGGTAGCCGCGGATGATGTCGTAGCCGAGCCCGCCCTGGCCGACGAGCTGGCCGATGGCGACGAGGCTGATGGACGACACCGCGGCGACCCGGACGCCGGCGATGACGATCGGCACGGCGATCGGCAGCTCGACGCGCAGCAGCCGGCGCAGCGGCCCGAAGCCCATCGCGGTGGCGGCCTGCCGGACGGGCTCGGAGACCGAGCCGAGGCCGTCCACGACGTTCGGGATGAGCACCGACAGGCTGTAGAGCGTCAGCGGGATCATCACCGTCGACTGCGACAGCCCCGTGTACTGGATGAACACCATGAACAGCGCGAGCGACGGGATCGCGTACAGCAGGTTCGAGACCGTCAGCAGCGGGGGGTACAGCCAGCGCCAGCGGCGGCACGCGACCCCGGCGGGCAGCGAGATGAGCAGCCCGAACAGCACCGGCAGCAGCGCGAGCCGCACGTGGATGAGGGCGTGGTCGCGGAGCGTGCCGGTGTGGTCGCCGATCCAGCCCCAGTCGATGTCCATCAGTCGCCGGCACCGCCCTTCGCGGGCGCGGGGTCCTCGGCGGGGGCCGCGTCCTCGGCGGGGACCTTGTCATCGGCGGGGACCGGGTCGGCGGGGTCGTCCCCGTGGAAGCCGTGGGTGGGGACGGCGAGCAGGTCGGCGCCGCCCGCGGTGCCGAGCACGGCTCCGGAGCCGTCGACGGCGACCGCCAGCCCGGCCGGGGACAGCACGGCCGCGTCGAGCGCGGCCCGCACGGAGTCCTCGCCGGGGCGGAACGTGGCGCCGAGCGGCGCGAGCGGGGCCTCCCCCAGCGGGCCGGTGACCTGGCCGGGGCGCACCCAGCCGAGCGGGCGCCGGTCCCCGTCGACCACGAGCGCCCAGTCCAGGGCGGCGGCGTCGGCGGCGTCCGCGGTCGCCGGTCGGATCGCCTCCTCGCTCAGCGGCAGGCCGCCGGTGGCGGCGAAGGACAGGGTGCGGATGCCCCGGTTCTGGCCGATGAACCCGGCGACGAAGTCGTCGGCGGGGTGGGCGAGGAGGTCCTCGGGCGCGTCGACCTGGACGAGCCTCCCGCCGGTCTGGAACACCGCCACGCGGTCGCCGAGCTTGATCGCCTCGTCGATGTCGTGGGTGACGAAGACGATCGTCTTGTGCAGCTCGTCCTGCAGCCGCAGGAACTCGTCCTGCAGCTCGGCGCGGACGACGGGGTCGACGGCGCTGAACGGCTCGTCCATCAGCATGATCGGCGGGTCGGCGGCGAGGGCGCGGGCGACGCCGACGCGCTGCTGCTGCCCGCCGGACAGCTGGAACGGGTAGCGCCGGGCCATCGAGGGGTCGAGGCCGACCCGCTCCATCAGCTCGTGCGCGGCGGCGCGGGCCTTCTTCTTGTTCCAGCGCAGCAGGTACGGGACGGTGGCGATGTTGTCCTCGATGGTGCGGTGCGGGAACAGCCCGGCGTGCTGGATGACGTAGCCGATGCCGCGCCGCAGCTCGGCGGGCTTGCGCTCGCGGACGTCGCCGCCGTCGATGAGCACGCGCCCGGCGGTGGGCTCGACCATGCGGTTGATGGTCCGCAGCGCGGTGGTCTTGCCGCCGCCGGAGGTGCCGACGAACACGGTGATGCGCCCGGTCGGGCATTCCAGGCTCACGTCGTCCAGGGCGACGGTGCCGTCCGGGTAGCGCTTGGTCACGCCCTCAAAGGTGATCAAACGATTCACGTCCTCGTTGGGCGTCGCAACGCCGATGATCGACTTCGGCCTTCTCCCCAACCGTAACCAATGTGTACCGTCTCGTCAGAGTCCCGCCTTGTCCGGAACGTCGGTTCTTGAGGATAACTACCTGAAATTAGGGGAAAGTAGCGTAGCCCCGTGGAGAACAGCCGAATCGTTATCGACGGGACCTCGCTCACCTGCTCTGAGGTGGTGGTCGCGGCCCGCGAGGATGTGATGGTCGCCATAGCGCCGGACGGGGTGGAGCGGGCCCGCGCGGCCTGGCGGGTGGCCCGCGAGGTCGCCGCATCGCAGCCCGTCTACGGGCGGACGACCGGCGTCGGCGCCAACCGCGTCGTGGACGTCGAGTGGGAGGACGCCGACGCGCACGGGCTGCGGCTGCTGCGCAGCCACGCGGCCGGGGCGGGCCCGCTGGTCGCGCCGGAGATCGTCCGCGCGATGCTGACCGTCCGGCTGAACCAGATCGCGGCGGGCGGCTCGGGCGTCGAACCTGGAGCGCTCCAAGCGCTGGCGGACGTCCTCAACCTGGGGCTCCTCCCGCCCGTACCGGTGTACGGGGCGATCGGCACGGGCGACCTGACGGCGCTGGCGTCGACCGCGCTGTGCCTGCTCGGCGAGCGGTCCTGGCTCGCCGGGCCGGAGGGGGCGCCGGAGCGCGGCCCCGGCTACCGGCTCCAGTCCGCCGACGCGCTGGCCTTCATCAGCTCCAACGCCGCGACGCTCGGGGAGGCGGCCCTCGCGGTGGCCGACCTGCGGCGGATGCTGCGCGCGTCGACGGTCGTGGCCGCGCTGTCGCACTTCGCCGTCCGGGCGTCGGAGGAGCCGTACGCGCCGCCCGTGCAGGACGCGTGCCCCCACCCCGGCCAGCGGGACGCGGCCGACGCGATGCGCACCCTGCTCGCCTTCGACCGGCCCGCCCCCATGCGCATCCAGGACCCGTACGGCTACCGGGCGTTCCCGCAGGTCCACGGCCCTGCGCTGGAGGCCGCCGGGTACGCCGAGCAGGTCGTCACGCGGGAGATCAACGCCGCGGCGGAGAACCCGCTGGTGGACGTCGCCGGGCGGACGGTCTGGCACAACGGCAACTTCCACACCGCCTACGTGGGGCTCGCGCTCGACACGGCCCGCGCCGCGCTGTTCCAGACGATGGCCCTGGCCGCCGCGCGGCTCGGCACGCTCGCCGAGCCGTCGTTCACCGGCCTCTACCCGTTCCAGGGCGCCACCGAGGCGTCCTCGGGGATCATGATCCTGGAGTACGTCGCGCACTCCTGCCTCGCCGACGTGCGCCGGCTCGCCACCCCCGCCGCGCTCGGCAGCGCCGTGCTGTCGCGCGGCGTCGAGGAGCACGCGGGCTTCTCCACCCAGTCGGCCCGCGCGACCACCGACGCCGTCGCCGCCTACCGGCTCGGCCTCGGCTGCGAGCTGGTCGCGGCCGTCCGGGCGCTGCGGATGCAGGGGCGCGCCCCGTCCGGCGGGCCGCTGCGGTCGGCGTTCGACCTGGCCGAGGCCGTCCTCGACCCGCGCGTGGAGGACCGCCCGCTCGACACCGACATCGCCGTGGCCGCCGACCTCCTCCCCCGCCTCGCCCGCCTGCACCCCTGATTTCCACAATCCCGGCTGTGTTTCCACAATCCCGGCCCAAGGGGCTCGCCTGGCGGCTCGCCCCTTGACCGGTCTCGGGCGAGCGCGAACTCGCTTCGCGAGCTTCCCGGTGGGGCTCGCCTCCGGCTTCGCCCCACCGGTCAGATAACGCGCTCGCGCGATGGCTCGGGCGTCGGGGCGGCCCTCAGGGGTGGGGGCCGCCGGTGGAGGTGCGGACGCGGAGCGACGGCTCGCGCACCACGCGGCGCTTGCGGGGCTTGCCGTCGATGACGTCGACGATCAGCCGGACGGCCGCGTGCACGATGCCGTCGATGTCCCAGTCGACGGACGTCAGCGGCGGCGTGAGCAGCGCCGACATCGGATGGTCGTCGTAGCCGCACACCGCGATGTCGCCGGGGACGGCGAGGCCCAGCTCGCGGGTCGCGGCGTACACCCCGTAGGCGATGGAGTCGGCGAAGCAGAACACCGCCGTCGGCCGGTCGGAGCCGCCGAGCACGCGCAGCGCGACCTCGGTGGCCTCGGCGAGCGACTGCGGCGCCACCACCACGTCGACGCGCAGCCCGAGCCGCTCGGCCTCGGCGTTGACGTGCACGTCCGCGGGACGGTCGGGGGTGCTCGCGCGGGTCGGGGTGAAGACGGTGACGCGCTCGTGGCCGAGGTCGCGCAGGTGCTCCAGCGCGAGCGTGACGCCGCGCCGGTTGTCGAACACGACCTCGCCCTGCGACCGCCCGCCGTGCAGGGCGTCGCCGATCGACACCACCGGAACCGTCTCCGACAGCTCGGCCCAGAACGGCGCGGCCGGGTCGAGCGGCTGCACGATCAGCCCGTCCACCCGCTGGTCGCGCAGCCGGCGGGCGAGCGCCAGCTCACGCTCGGGGTCGCCGCCGGCGTCGACGATCAGGGCGTAGCGGTCGCGGGCGAGCAGCGCCCGGCCGATGCCGGTGGCGAGGGACTGCTGCCAGTAGTCCTCCAGCGAACCGCACAGCAGCCCCACCTGGTCGGTGCGGCCGCTGGCCAGCGCGCGGGCGATGGGGTGCGCCTCGTACCCGAGCTCCTCGGCCGCCGCCCGGACCCGCTCCTGCGTCTCCTCCGAGGTCTGGATGCCGCGCAGCGCGTACGAGACGGCGGCGGGCGACAGCCCCGTCGCCTGGGCCACTTCACGGATGGTCGCGCGTTTGCGCCTCTCCGACATCCCTCCAACCCTAGACGCCCCCGCTGACAGAACGGGGGACCCCACTTGACGGGACAGTTGCTGAACCGTTTCACTGAAACGGTTAACTGATGCGGTTCAGAATCCGCCCCCGCTGTTCGCGCCGCGTCGTCCGTCCCGCTTGGAAAGGAGCGCACCGTGTCCCACGATGTCCTGCCCCGCACCCCCGGCTTCGCGGACCTGCCCGCCCGCGTCCTCGGTAAGCGCGAGCTGCGCGCTCTGGTGGACGACCTCGCCGAGCGGCCGGAGCTGTGGCGGCGGCACGTCGAGTTCCCGGGCGGCGGCCGCCGGCACTACGCCTCGCTCTACCGGGACGAGCACGTGGACGTGTGGCTGCTGTGCTGGACGCCGGACGACGACACGGGCTGGCACGACCACGACGTGTCCTCGGGCGCGGTGCGCGTCGTCAGCGGCGCCATCGAGGAGAGCAACCCGCGGATCGGCGGCGCGCACGCCAGCACGGTCGTCGCCGAGGGCGCCTCGTTCTGCTTCGGCCCGGACCACATCCACCGGCTCACCGGGGTGGCCGACGCCAGCGTCTCCATCCACGCGTACTCGCCGCCGCTGTGGCGGATGGGTCAGTACTCCATCGACGAGTCCGGCCTGATGCGCCGCCTGCCCGTCGGCTACGCCGACGAACTACGCCCTCAGGACACCCCCGCCTGACGAGCCCCCGGAGGGCCGGCCGAGCCGCCACCCGAAGCTTGGAATACCAAGCGGTGACCCGAGCCGCCACGCGAGCGCGCTATCTGACCGGTGGGGCGAAGCCGAAGGCGAGCCCCACCGGGAAGCTCGCGAAGCGAGTTCGCGCTCGCCCAAGCACGGTCAAGGGGCGAGCCGCCAGGCGAGCCCCTTGGGCCGGGATTGCATAAGTACTGCCTCCGGCGGATCCGACCGGGGGAGACGGATCCGCCGGAGGAGGGTGGCCGTCCGATGCCCGCTCACATCGGGCGGCCACCCACACTTCCCTCAGCGCGCCCCGGTCCGAAAACGTCACACCTCCGGCGCGGCGGTTTTCGGAGGGGCCGCGAACCGCCGGTGAATCAACCGGTCCGTGAGCGCGCAGATCGCGACGGCCACGGCGAAGCAGAGCGCGGCGGCGCGGAGCACACCGGCCTCGTAATAGGTGTCGGTCACCAGCAGGATGGCCGCGGCGCCGGCCGCTCCCCCGGTGAGCAGCGCGGCGGCGATCTGGGCGGCCCAGAGGATCGTCCGGCGCGGTCCGGCGCCGGCGAGTCCTTCCCGGAGGGCGTGCACGGCGCCCGCGGCGCAGATGAGGAGGCCCGCGATGCCCGCGATGAGCGGCGTCCCGAAGTTCACGCCGTAGCGGACGGCCAGTGCCGGGATGAAGAAGAGGGCGAGCGCCCAGCGCAGCCCTGTGCCGATGGAGGCCGACGCGAGCCCCGGTTCACCGCCTTGGGGCGTGCGGGCGGCCCACCAACGGGCGGCCACGAGGATCACCGCCGTGACGATCGCGCCCGGTAGGCGTCCACCGAGATGCCCGAGGTTGTAGAGGAGCGCCGTGTCGTAGACGGTCAGGACCAGTTGGCCCAGTGCCCATACCGAGACGGCGAACAGGAGCATCTGGGGGAACGACGAGACCGTGGGCGCGTCGGTGTCCTGCCGGGCGAGCCACCGGATGAGCAAGGGCGTCACCAGGCCCGTGCACGCGCGGATGATGATGTCGTCCACCGTGTAAGGCGTGTGCAGCACCCACTCCACGACGCAGAAGGCGAACGTGTAGGAGAGGGACGCGGCCCACACCATCCATGACGTGGCGACGCGCCTGTAGAGCCCGCGATCCAACCATCGCAGCACCGTCACGTAGGAGAGCAGCCCGAACGGCAGCTCAAGGAATCCCGGTACGCGCAGCAGGCATGGCGCCAGGAGCTCTGGTGCAGGGAAGTGCGCGGCGAACGAGCGCATGGACGGCCCGTCCGCCAGTGCGAACCAGCCCTCCGGCACGTACCGCGCTATGAACGACGTGTCCCCGCCGTGGACGCGCAGGATGTACACGGTGAAGAGCACCTGGTTGACGTAGACGAGCGCCACGACCAGAGCGAGGAACACCTCCGGACGGGCCCAGACGCGTCCGCCTCCCCCGCCGCCATTACCGCTCCGCACAAGGCGCGGTACGAGGGCAAGGCTCACCGCCGTCGAAACCACCGCCGCGGCGTCCACCCCTATGGCCATGACCGACAAACATAGGCCGCCGGGGCCGGGGCGGTCAGCGGGCGGCGAGTTCCGGCGCCGCTTCGGGGGCGCGCGGGGCGGGCACGTCGCCGACGGCGTCTCCTGCGGGCACACCGCCGGCAGGGGCGTCCGCAGCAGGACGGGGCTTCGCGGACCGCATCGGCTCCAGCGACGCCAGCAGCCGTGCCCGCATCCACTTCGCGCCGGGCTTCTCCACCAGGCGATGCACCGCGTAGGCGAGCGCCAGGGACGCCGCGATGACCGCGGCGAGCGCGGCCCAGCGGTTCAGCCCCGGGTACAGCGCGTCCAGCAGCGGCAGCGCGAGCTGCGAATGGACGAGGTAGAGCGGGTACGTCAGCGCCCCGAGGACGGTCAGGCCGCGCCACCGCACCCAGCTCAGCCGGCCCGTCGCGACGAGGATCATCACCAGGAAGATGCCGGTGACGGCGGCCGCGACGGGCAGGTGAGCGGAGCCCTTGAACGCGCCGTCCGCCCGCCAGCCGCCCCAGTGCAGTGCCAGCAGGTAGGACACGGCGACGTATCCCCACAGCAGCAGCGTCGGCCCGAACCGGTGGATCATGTACAGCGCCATGCCGGCGATGAAGTACGGGCTCCACGTCGGCACCAGCATGATCTGGAGGAACTTGTTGCCGGCCTCGTCGGCGAAGACGCCGCCGAACATCCACGCCGCCATGAAGACCAGGCACGACCGGTAGGTGATGCCGATCCCGGCGAGCACGGCCGCCAGCACGTAGAAGTGCATCTCGACCCAGAGCGTCCAGTAGACGGCGTCGACGTTCTCGACGCCGAGCCCGCCCTGGAGCATCGTCAGGTTCGGCACGACGAGCCCGGGGACGCCGTGCCCCTCCCGGAAGACGGCGTACACGACCGCGCCGAGCAGCACGCTCGCCCAGTACGCGGGCATCAGCCGCACCAGCCGGGAGACGCCGAACTCGCCCGGGGAGCGCCCCCACGCGCTCATCAGGATCACGAAGCCGCTGATGACGAAGAACAGGTCGACGCCGAGGTAGCCGTACCGGGTGACCGCGCCCAGCGCGGGGAACACCTCGCGGGCGTGCTCCGGCCACGGCCCCGCGCCGCCGAACCCGGTGAAGTGGTACAGCACGACGGCGATGGCCGCCAGGAAGCGGAGCAGGTCGAGTTCGCGGAGCCGCGGGCGTCGGGGGGTCACCGCGGAACCCTCTCGGGGGCGGGTTGCGCGGCGCGGGACGCGGCGTGAGAACCCGGTGAACGGCGGGTGTAGCCGGGGATGGCCCGCGCCGGGCTCCAGGGGGCTCCAGGGCCGCCCGGGACGGGCCCCGGGTTTCGCGCGACGGGCGCGTGGGGCGGGAGGGGGTCAGTAAGATACCGGTGCATTCGCACCCGACTTTTGGTGGTCCTCCATGACATCTCGCCGCGCCCGACGCGGCGCGGCGACCCTCCTGCTGTGCCTGGGCCTGCTCGGCCTGCCCCTGCTGGCCGGGTGCGGCGGCACCGGAGGGCCCGGCCCCCGGACGGCCCGGGCGGACGGCCCGGCCCAGAAGAAGGCGGCCCCGCGGTCGTCGGTGGTGTTCTTCCTCGGCGACAGCTACACGGTCGGGGACCGCGGCGTACTGCCGGAGACGACGTACGCGTCGGCGACCGGGCGGCTGATGGGCTGGCAGGTCATCGTGGCGGGCCGCGCCGGCACCGGCTTCGTGAAGACGGTCGCCGGGCAGTCGTTCCTGCAGCTGTTCGAGAGCCAGCTCGGCTGGCGGCCCGCGCCCGACCTGCTGATCGTCTCGGGCGGGCACAACGACTGGCGGGTCCAGCCGCCGCGCGTCGCGGCGGCCGCGCGGACGCTGCTCGAACGGGCCAGGCAGCGCTGGCCCGGCACGCACGTCGTGCTGATGGGGCCGCTGTGGGGCAACGACACGCCGCCGCCCAACGAGCTGGCCGTCCGCAACGCGCTCCGGACCCTCGCGACGCAGATGGCGGTCCCGTTCGTCGACCCGCTGGCGGAGCGGTGGATCACCGGCAACCGGCTGACCCACCGGGGCAACGCGCCCCAGTACATCAAGCGGGACGGCACCCACCCGGACGAGGCGGGCCACCGCTACGTGGCGACCCGCCTCACCGCCGACATCAAGCGCCTGGGCCTCGCCCACCCGCTCCGCCGCCCCGCCTGACCCGGACCGCCGGGTCGCGGCGTGCCGTCGTCACGGGCGCTCCATCACGACGGCACGCCGCGGCGCGCGCGAGGGGTCAGTGACGCGCGGGGCGGGCGAGGCTGAGGGAGAAGTCGCCCGCCTCGTCGGTCCAGAACTCGGCGAGCTCCATCCCGGCGGACTCCAGTTCGGACGCGAGGCGCTCGCGGCGGAACTTCGCCGAGATCTCGGTGCGCATCTCCTCGCCCGCCGCGAAGCGGACGTCCAGGTCGAGGCCGCCGACGCGGACGTCCTGGTCGCGGGTGGAGCGCAGCCGCATCTCGATCCACTCCTCGGCGCCGTCCCAGACGGCGACGTGCTCGAACGCGTCCGGATCGAAGTCGGCGTCCAGTTCGCGGTCGATGACGGAGAGCACGTTCTTGTTGAACTCGGCGGTGACGCCGGCGGCGTCGTCGTAGGCGCGGACGAGGCGTCCGGGGTCCTTGACGAGGTCGGCGCCGAGCAGCAGGAAGTCGCCGTCGTCCATGGTGGCGCGCAGCCCGCCGAGGAACCCGACGCGGTCGGCGGGCGGCATGTTGCCGATCGTCCCGCCGAGGAAGGCGATCAGCCGGCGCTCCCCGGCGGGCAGCAGGTGCAGGTGCTGCTCGTAGTCGGCGACGACGGTCCGGACGGTGAGGCCCGGATGGTCGGCGGCGATCCCGGCGGCGGCCTCCTCCAGGAAGTCGCCGCTGACGTCCACCGGGACGTAGGCGCGCAGCGTCCGGTCGAGGGCGCCGAGCAGCAGCCGGGTCTTCTCCCCCGATCCGGCGCCCAGCTCCAGCAGGGTGCGGGCGCCGGTGATCGCGGCGATCTCGGGGGCGCGGGCGGTGAGGATCTCGCGCTCGCGGCGGGTCGGGTAGTACTCCTCCAGCTTGGTGATCTCCTCGAAGAGCGCGCTGCCGCGCTCGTCGTAGAACCACTTGGGCGGCAGGGTCTTCGGCGTGCCGGTGAGCCCCTCCCGGACGTCCTGTCGGAGCGTCTTGGCGAGGTCGTCGGCGGTCAGGAACCGGTCCACGTGGTCCTCCTAGCAGCGGGTCTGTCTACAGCGGGTCGATGCGGACGCCGGAGCCGGGTCCGGCGGTGACGAGCGAGCGGTCCGGGACGGGCCGCCAGCCGGGCCGGTCGTCCAGCGGTTCGGAGGCGATCCGGATCGCGTCCGCGTCCTCGCGGACGAACAGCGAGTCGCCCCAGGTGGTGGCGGCCAGGGCCGTCCCGTCGGAGGCGAGCAGGTTGTAGCGGCCGCCGGTGAGGCCGGTGACGGTCCCGACGACGGCGGCGAGGCCCTCGCCGAGGGACGCGCCGCCGCGCCAGTTCCGGACGGCGAGCGCGAACAGCGGCGCCGAGTCGAGCGGGGCGCGGGCGTCCGGGACGCCGGCGAGGTCGCCCGCGAGCTCGCGGAGCTTGGCCTCGACGCCGGCGAACCCCTCGACCTTGCCGTTGTGGCTGAACAGCCAGGGCCCTTCGCGGAACGGCTGGGCGCACGACTCGTCCACGGGGAACCCGACGGTCGCCGAGCGGATCGCCGCGACGGCGCAGGACGCGCGGACGGCGCCCGCGATCTCGCGGAACGACTGGTCGGTCCAGATCGGCTGGGACCGCCGGAACCGGACGGCGGCGCCGTCCTGGTACCAGCCGGCGCCGTACCCGTCGGCGTTCAGCAGGTTCCCCTGCGTCATGCGCGGCGCGTACGCCTGGTGCTCAAGGGAGTGCTCCCCCTCGTAGATGAGCGAGTGCAGCGTCCGCTCGGGGCCGAGGTAACCGAGGTGGCGGCACATTCAGCGCCCCTCCCCGGCCTGCGCCTCGTGGGGGGACGCCCCCCCACGCTCCCCGGCGACCGCAGAGCGCGCGCAGCGGAAGCCGGAGAAGATCTGCCGCCGGATCGGGTAGTCCCAGTTGCGGAACGAGCCGCGTACGGCGAGCGGATGCGTCGCCCACGAGCCGCCGCGCAGGACCTTGTAGTCGGGGCCGAAGAACACCTCGGAGTACTCCTTGTAGGGGAACGAGCGGAACCCCGGGTAGCCGTGGAAGTCCGACGACGTCCACTCCCACACGTCGCCGATGAGCTGCCGGACCCCGTACGCCGACGCACCGGACGCGTAGGAGCCGGCCTCGGACGGGCGCAGCAGCCGCTGCCCGAGGTTGGCGCGGCCTTCCTCGTAGACCTCGCCCCAGGGGTACTTCCGTGACCGCTGTACGGCCGGGTCCCAGCGCGCGGCCTTCTCCCACTCGGCCTCCGTGGGGAGGCGCTTGCCGGCCCACCGCGCGTAGGCGTCCGCCTCGTACCAGCACACGTGCTGGACGGGTTCGCGCGGCGGGACGGGCTCGGTGCGCCCGAACCGGCGCCGCAGCCACTGCCCTCCTTCCCTCGTCCAGAAGGCCGGGGCGCGCTTGCCGCTGCTGTTGCGCCACTCCCAGCCGGCCGGGGTCCACCAGCGCGGGTCGTCGTAGCCGCCCGCCTCGATGAAGGCGAGGTAGGCGGCGTTGGTGACCGGCTCCACGTCGATGTAGTACGCGGGCAGGTCGACCATGTGGCCCGGCCGCTCGTTGTCGTACGCCCACGGGTCGTCCGAGGTGCCCATCTCGAACGGGCCGGCCGGGATGAGGACCTCGTCTCCCCCGGCCGCGACGGCGGGCGTCTGCAGGGGCTCCGCGAGCGGGTCGAGCAGGGCGGGGGCGCCCTTGCGGAGCTGGTGCGTCGCCAGCATGGTCTCGTCGTGCATGTGCTCGTGCTGGACGACCATCCCGTACACGAACCCGCCGGACGTCAGCGGGTTCGCCGTGTCGAACCGCACGGACCCCAGCGCGTCCAGCACCTTGGCGCGCACCGTGCCGATGTAGGCGCGCGCCTCGTCCGGCGGCAGCAGCGGCAGCGAGGGCCGCTCGGCGCGCGGGTGCTCGAACGCGTCGTAGAGGCCGTCGATCTCCGGGCGCATGGGCTCGGTGCCCGCGGCGGCCCGCAGCAGCCACAGCTCCTCGTAGTTGCCGACGTGCGCCAGGTCCCAGACCAGCGGCGACATCAGCGGCGACACCTGCGAGGTGAGGTCGTCCTCGGCGAGGACGTCGGTGGTCAGGCCGAAGCTGCGGGCGCGCACCCCGCCGAGCTCCTCGGCGATCAGTTCCTTCAGCGCGTCCTCGTCGTGCTCGGCGGTGGAGCCCGGGGAGCTCAGCGGGGCCATGTCGGGTCCTCCTCGGACGTCGTGGTGGGAGCGTCGTGGTGGTCGTGGGCGCGGTCGCCGGAGGCCGCGGAGGCGAAGGCGGGGTCGTCGTCGGCGGGGGTGCGGCCGCGCTCGACGTAGCGGTGCGCGTACTCCTCCACCAGCGGGACGAGCCCGGCGGCGCCCATCCTCGGCAGCGCGTCGAGCGCCGCCGTGAAGCAGGTGCGCGCGGCGGCGGCCAGCGACGCGTCGGCGAGCCCCAGGCGGGCCGCCTCCGCCCACAGCCCCGCCACCGGCTCGGCGGCCTCCTCGGCGGCGCGGGACGCGGCCGGGTCGTCCAGCAGGGCGGCCGCGACGGCGACGGGCACCGGCCAGTACCGGGCGGGCAGCGCATCGATCATCCGCAGTTCCAGCCAGCCGCGCGGCCGGACCGGCGGGAACAGCGTGGACAGGTGGTAGTCGAGGTCCTGCTGCCCCGGCTCGCCCTTGTCCAGCCATTCCTTGAACGACATGCCGGGGTCGGACACCCACTCCCCGGACGCCGTCTTGACCAGCATGACCCGCGCGTCCAGCGCGTACCGCGTCCACGCCTCGGCGGGGTCGCCGTCCGCGCCGTCGCGCAGCACCGGCAGGGTGCGGCAGGGGTCCAGCTCGGTCCAGATGGCCTGCCGGGACGAGCGCAGCCCGGTGCGGCGGCCCGCCTTCAGCGGCGAGTTGGCGAACGCGGCGATCAGCAGGGGGCCGAGCGCGTGCGTGAGCCGCCAGCGGCGGGCGGCGTCCGCGCGGTCGGCGCCGATGTCCAGGCAGACCTGGACGGACGCGGTCGAGCACATCATCGCGAGCCCCGCGTCGGCGAACCCGCCCGCGCTGAAGTAGTCGCGCATGCACCCGTAGCGGGGGTGCTCGGCCTGGAAGCGGGGCAGCCGGACGGGGTCGACGCCGTGGCCGACGAGGTCCAGCCCGGCCGGCGCGAGCGCGTCCCGCACGTGCGCGATGTCCCCGGCGAGCGCGGAATGCAGTTCGGAAACGCCGCGGAACGGCGCGGAGCTCAGTTCCAGCTGCCCGCCGGGCTCGTAGGTGACCGCGCTTCCGCCGGGCGGCGGACCGGCCTCGTCGACGAGCATCCGCACCCGCCGCGCGGGCACGTGGGCCGCCCGGTCGGCGGCGTCGACGACGAACCACTCCGTCTCCGCGCCGACCGTCCCGGGCGGGCCGGTCTTGAAGCAGACGCCGTATATGTGCTGGTAGACGCCGTCCTCGGTGAGCCGTGGCACGCGACCTCCGGAAAAAGTTCGATAACGAGTTCGAATCCTTCCCTGCTGAACCGGATCAGGAATCAGCGAATTTTCGGGAACTTCCTTAAATCTGGGTGAACATGACCGTCTGTCGTTAAAACGATTACTTTCCGTGGCTATTCGACATGATGTTCACTCCCCGGCTTCTCACCGGTTGACCCGAGGCGCTAGAGTCCCGCTACCGACCGGTTTGCACACATTTGTGTAGCCCGGTACCAGCAGCGGAGACGACCGGGAGGTCACATGCGCGGCGACCTGGGCTCGCTCTACGACGCGCACGCCGCCCGCCTGTACGCGTACTGCTGGTCGCTCGTCGGCGACCAGCTCGCGGCGGCGGCGGTCGGCGACACCTTCGCCGCGGCGGTGCACCAGCCGCCGCGGGGCGACAGCGTGCTCTGGCTCTACTCCCTGTCCCGCACCGCGTGCGCCGAGCGCGGCGCCTTCGGCACGGCGCCCGGCGGGCTGCCGTTCGCCGACCCCGACCCGCTGCTGCGCGCCGCGGGCTCCCTGCGCGCCGACCACCGCGAGGTCCTGCTGCTGTGGGCCGGCGAGTGGCTGGAGATCCGCGACATCGCCCGCGTCCTCGGCCTCGCGCCCGACACCGCCGGCCAGCTGCTGAACGCGGCCCGGTCCCGGCTGGAGCGCGCCGTCCTCGACACGCTGATGCGCGGCACGGCCGGGCCGCGGCTCGAGCTGATCTCCGCGTTCGAGAAGGGGAGGCTGCCGCAGCTGCTCGCCAAGCGCGCGCCGGCGCAGGCGCCCGGCTGGCTGCGCGACCAGGTCCTCGCCGCGTGCGAGGCGGAGGCCGACCGGCCGCTGCCGAGCGTCGCCGCCCCGAGCCCGCTCGTCGTCATCGGCGACGCCGACCGCAGGCCGCGGCAGAAGCGCGGCGTGTGGTCCAAGGGCCTCGGCGCGGCCGCGGGCGTCGCCGCGTCCGCGGCCGCCGTCATCGGCCTGCTGGTCTCCTGGCCCACCGCGAAGGGCGGCGGCGCCGCCTCGCTCGTCCCGACGGCCGGCAGCGGGCGCACCGATCCCGCGTCGGCGAAGACGACCAAGGTCACCGACAGCCCGCCGCCCGGCCTCACCGGATCCGAGCGCTCGACCGGCGGCGCCGGCCCGTCCGGGAACCCGGTGACCAGCGCGTTCGACGGGCAGCCGCAGCCCGCCGGCACGCCCGGCCAGGGCGCCGCGCCCGGCACCCCGGGCGCGCCGTCGACCACGGGCGCTCCCGCCAAGACGCCCGTGGGCTCCTCGCCCTCGGACAGCGACAACCCCGGGAGCGGCACCCCGAGCAAGCCCGGCGGCACGTCGCCTACGACGCCGCCCGACTCGGGCACGCCGACCACTCCGCCGGACACCGGCGGCTCCGACCCCGCGACCCCGCCGGACGGCGGCTCGACCGACCCGACGACGCCGCCGGACACCCCGTCCGACCCGCCCGCGAACGGCACGCCGGGCCCCAGCCCCACGTCCAACCCCACGCCCGAGCCCGGCCAGGGCTGACCCGGACCGCACGGGGCCGCTGAGGCCCCGGCATCGGGCTTCGGACGGGCGCGTCAGGCTTCGGAGGGAGCGGGGCCTGGCTTGAGGGAGTCCTGGACCTCCTGCACGGCGTGCGCGGCCCTGGCCTCGGCCGCCTCGATGGCGTCGGCCACGGGCGTCGCGCCGGTCGCCCGGCCCCGTTCGCGGAGCAGCAGCACGCCGCCGACCAGCGCGCCGCTGATCATGGCGACGAGGTGCCCGACGGCGGCGACCTCCAGCGAGAACAGGCCCTCGAACAGGAAGGGCAGGAGCGAGACCCAGGCGGCGAAGGCGAGCAGCCGGCGGATCCGGCCGTGCCCGTACAGGATCGCGGCGACGAGCGCCGCGCACAGCACGTAGGACGGGCCGACGTCGGAGATCGTCCGGATGGAGTCCGACAGCAGGCCGGCCTCCAGCCGCACGAACGCGATGCCCTGGCTGATCAGCGTGCCGGTGACGTGCGAGACCGCGACCAGCACGATCGCGCGCGCGTTGCCGAACCGCCGCACGACGGGGAACAGCCCGAGCACCGCGACGACCAGCAGCGCGGCCTGCGACCCCTCGGCGACGAACGCCGAGGCGACCATCGTGCCGACCGGGTCGACCGCGAGGTTCGCCAGGTTGGTGCTGGCCCACGCCACGACGGCGCGCTGGGCCGCCGGCGGCAGCAGGACGACCTGCACCAGCCAGATCGCCGCGAACAGGCCCACGAACGTCAGCGGCATCGGGTACCGCTTGATGAAACCGCCCATCATCCCGGCAAGCCTAGGTGCTCCAGATGTGTCGGGGCCCCGATACCCCCGATACTCACAGGAAAACGACGGCTTCTCCAAGGTGCCTCCCTGCCCACGGGTACGGACGCGCCGGACTCCGGGTTCGATGCCGGGTCCGGCGGCGGGGTTCGCCGTCAAGACCTCGCGGCGGGGGTCGGTGCGGCGGCGCGGTGCGCCGTCCCTGGGCGGCGGGTGGGACGGCGCACCGCGGGTCATGGGCGGGCGTCAGACGGCGGCGGCGCCGTCCACGGGGCTGGTGCCGCGGCGGACGAGCAGCGCCGCGAGCACCGCGACGACGGCGACCGCGCCGGCGACCGTCAGCGAGGTCTGGAAGCCGTCCATGAACGCCAGGTGGCTGCCGGTGGTGATGGCCTTCGCCGCGGGCTCCGGCGTGCCGGGCGGGACGGGCGCGACGCCCTGGGCGACCAGCCCGCCGGTGCCCGACAGCTTCTGCGCGGCGGCGCCGGGCACACCGGACTCGGTGAGCCGCCCGACGAGCACGTCCCCGACCTTCGTGGACAGCAGCACGCCGAGCACGGAGGTGCCGAGGACGCCGCCGAGCTGCGACGCGGTCTGCTGGAGGCCGCCGGCGACCCCGGCGAGGTGCGCCGGGGCGTTGCCGACGATGGCCTCGGTGCCGGCGACGATGACCATCCCGAACGCCAGGCCGACCAGCACGAACCACGGCCACAGCTGCACGTACGGGGCGTCCGCGCCGACGCGGGACAGGCCGAACAGCGCGGTCGCGGTGAACGCCATGCCGAGGGCGAGGGGCAGCCGCGGCCCGAACCGGCTGGTGAGCGCGCCCGCGATCGGCGAGGCGACGATGAAGATCCCGGTCATCGGCAGCATCCGCACGCCCGCCTCGACCGGGCTCATCCCGTGCACCTGCTGCAGGTAGAGGGTGATGAAGAAGATCGTTCCGAACATCCCGAAGAAGCCGAGGACGATCAGTCCGGTCGCCGCCGACAGCGACACCGAGCGGAACAGCGACAGCGGCAGCAGCGGGCGCTCGACGCGCAACTCGTTCCACACGAACGCGGCGAACAGCACGGCGGAAGCGGCGAACGACACCAGCGGCGTGGCGTGCCCAAACCCGTGCTCGCCTGCCTTGATGAGGCCCCAGACCAGCGCGAACAGCGCACCGGTGAGCAGCGCGACGCCGGGCAGGTCGAACGAGCCGGCGGCCTCCTCGTCCCTGGACTCGCGGATCACCCAGAGGCCGACGAGCAGCGCGACCAGGCCGAGCGGCGCGTTGAGGAAGAACACCGACTCCCAGTTGACGTTCTCGACCAGCAGGCCGGCGACGATCGGGCCGCCCGCGATGGAGATGCCGACGGTGGAGCCCCAGATGCCGATGGCGGCGTTGAGCCGCTCGGCGGGGAAGGTGTTGCGCAGGATGGCGAGGCTGGCGGGCTGCAGGAGCGCCCCCGCGAAGCCCTGCACGACCCGCCAGAAGATCACCATGCCGAGCCCGCCGGACAGCCCGATGGCGAGCGAGGCCACCGCGAACCCGATGACGCCGGCGAGGAACGTCCGCTTGCGGCCGAACCGGTCGGCGATCTTGCCGGCCGGGATCAGCGTGACGGCGAGGGCCAGCAGGTAGGCGTTGGTCACCCACTGGAGGCCGGACAGGGACGCGCCGAGGTCCTTGGCGATCGCCGGGTTGGCGATGGAGACGACGGTGGCGTCCAGGCCGACCATCATCACGCCGAGGGCGACGGCGACGAGGGTGAGCCAGGGATGCCCGTGGCCGCGGCGGGCGGGTCGCCCGCGCGCCTGGTCGCGCGGCCGGGACGGGCGGGACGCGCCGGGGTCGAGCACCTCGGCGCCTTGGAACTGGGACATGGGCGGAGCCTCCGTAGCGACGTTGAGGATCCCAAACTGTCATGAGCTGACACTTGTCGTCAAATGCCTCGCGTCATCAAGGGACATGATTCAGATCACGACAATCTTCGTTCACCGTCACTTGGCGTCGGGTCCGCGCGTCGTTACACTTCGCACATGACCGCGACCGCCCCCGAGACCCGCCAGGGCAGCACGCCCGCGGGCCCCGGTTCCCAGCCCCCGGGCCGGCGCGAACGCAAGAAGCAGCGCACCCGTGAGGCGCTCGTCGACGCCGCGTTCACCCTCTTCGCCGAGAAGGGGTTCGACGCGACCACCGTCGAGGAGATCGCCGACGCCGTGGACGTCTCGTCCCGCACGTTCTTCCGCTACTTCGCCTCGAAAGAGGACGTCGCGCTCACCTTCCAGGAGGAGCAGACCCGCGCCGTGATGGCGGCGCTGGCCGAGCGCCCCCCGGACGAGCCGATCATGACCGCGCTCCGCCGCACCGTGGTGGAGATCGCCCGCGCCTGCGAGCGCGGCGAGCTGGGCTTCGACCCCGACCGCTTCCAGTGCCTGCTCGGCATGATGAGCGACAGCCCGACCCTGATGGCGGGCAGCCTGGAGCACGCGCAGAAGAAGCAGCAGCTGCTCACCGAGATCATCGCCGAGCGGATGGGCACCGATCCCGCCACCGACCTGCGCCCGCATGTGATCGCGGCCTCCGCCACCTGCGGGTTCCAGGCCGCCTCCGACGTCGCCCGCCGGCACGAGGGCGCCTTCGGCTCGCTGTCGGAGACCGTCGACCAGGCGTTCGCCATCCTCGAGCAGGGCCTCAACTCCTAGGCGCGGGGCCTCCGCTCCCAGCCCGCGCCCGCTCCGCCCGCGTCCCGCCCCGGTGTGGTCCCGGGGCGGGCGGGGTACCGCCTCTCCGAGGACGGCCGGCGACGGCCTGAGGACGGCCCGGAGAGGACGCGACCATGGCGCTGAAGCATCCCCGGCACGACGGCCGCGGCGCGCGGGACCTGCAGGTCAACCCGATCTTCAGCCGGGAGCCCGTGGAGGTGCCCCGGTACGCGCTGCCGCGCGGCGAGATGGAGCCCGGCACCGCCTACCAGATCGTCCACGACGAGCTGATGCTGGACGGCAACGCCCGGCTGAACCTCGCCACGTTCGTCTCCACGTGGGCCGAGCCGGAGGCGCTGCGGCTGATGGCCGAGTGCGCCGAGAAGAACATGATCGACAAGGACGAGTACCCGCGGACCGCGGAGCTCGAGATGCGCTGCGTGCACATGCTCGCCCGGCTCTGGAACGCTCCCGACCCGCGGCACGCCGTCGGCTGCTCCACGACCGGGTCCAGCGAGGCGGCGATGCTCGGCGGCCTCGCCCTGAAGCGCCGCTGGCAGCGCAAGGGCCTGCCGGGCCGGCCCAACATCGTGATGGGCGTCAACGTCCAGATCTGCTGGGAGAAGTTCGCCGACTACTTCGAGGTCGAGCCCCGCTACGTGCCGATGGAGGGCGACCGCTACCACCTCGGCGCCCCGGAGGCCGTCGCGCTGTGCGACGAGAACACCATCGGCGTCGTCGCCGTCCTCGGCTCCACCTTCGACGGCAGTTACGAGCCCGTCGCCGACATCTGCGCCGCGCTCGACGACCTCCAGGAGCGCACCGGCCTCGACGTCCCCGTCCACGTGGACGGCGCGTCCGGAGGGATGATCGCCCCGTTCCTCGACCCGGACCTGCCGTGGGACTTCCGGCTCCCCCGCGTCGCGTCGATCAACACGTCCGGGCACAAGTACGGCCTGGTCATGCCGGGCGTCGGCTGGGCACTGTGGCGCGACGGCGGCGCCCTGCCGGACGACCTCGTCTTCCACGTCAACTACCTGGGCGGCGACATGCCGACCTTCGCGCTGAACTTCTCCCGCCCCGGCGCCCAGGTCGTCGCGCAGTACTACAACTTCCTGCGGCTCGGGTTCGAGGGCTACCGCCGCGTCCAGCAGACCTGCCGCGACGTCGCGACGAGGCTCGCCGCCGAGATCGCCAAGATCGGCCCGTTCGACCTGATCACCGACGGCTCCGCCATCCCGGTGTTCGCGTTCCGCGCGCGCGACGGCGCGGGCTTCAACGTCTTCGACGTCTCCGCGGCGCTGCGCGAGCACGGCTGGCTCGTCCCCGCCTACACGTTCCCGAAGAACCGCGAGGACCTCGCCGTCCTGCGCGTCGTCGTCCGCAACGGCTTCAGCCACGACCTCGCCGACCTGCTGCTGGACGACCTGCGCCGCGTCCTCCCCCGGCTGTCCGCCCAGCCGTCCCCGGTCCGCACCGCGGACGACGCCGGCGGCTTCGCCCACGGCGCCGAGACCAAGCACCCCACCACCCCGGGCCGCCACTGACCCTCACCAGGCGACGAGCAGCTCCTTCGGCCGCCGCACGAACCGGTCGGCGTGCCACGCCTCGCCGGCCGGCACCGCGAGGCGCAGCCCGGGAAGGCGCGTGACGAGCGCGGACAGCGCGACCTGGAGCTCCATCCGGGCGAGCGACGCGCCCAGGCACCGGTGCAGGCCGTGCCCGAAGGCGCCCGCCGCCGAAGCCGCAGGCCGCGCGCCCGGCACCGGCTGCCCATGGGGTTGGATGATCCGATGACCGACGCGGCCACTTCCGGCTCCCCCGACCAGGCGATCACCGACGAGCGGCTCGGCGTTTTCACGAGCGACGCGCAGCCCCTTTCGGACGACGGTGTCCTCCACCACTCGTTCTGCGGGAGCATGCGCGATCCGGACGGACGCGAAATCGTGCTGATGCTCGACACGACCGATCCGCGGGAGGCACGGCGCCTGCTGCCCCGCCTGTACGGAATGGCCGAGAACCTGGCCGTCCTGGAACGGCGTGCCATCGAGGCGATCGCCCGCGCCTTCACCAAGGGCACGCCGACCGCGGACGACTTCGCCGACGCCCGCGCCGACCTCTCCCTGAACACGATCGCCGTCGAGGACGGAGGCGAGATCGTGCTGCACTTCACCGACTCCTGCGGCAGGCACTTCCTGGACGGCTACTGGCCCGCCGTCCGCCTCGACCGCGACGACACGGTGCTCGACGTGACCGTGGAAGCCTGAAGGCGGGACGGGCGGCGCGTTCTGCGGTGGGCGGAACGTGTGGTTCGCGGCGGCGCGGCCGGGTTATTTTGGGCGCATGGCCGAGATCACCCGACCGCTGATGCCCGCCGACGAGACGCCGGACGGGCCGGCCGCGACGCGCGGGCCGGCCGAGCCGCTGTGGCGCGACGCGCTCGGCCGGTGCCTGCGGAGCCTGCGCCTCGAGCGCGGCGAGATCCTCACGGAGACCGCGCGCCGCGCCGGGGTGTCCCCGCAGTACCTCTCCGAGATGGAGCGCGGCGTCAAGGAGCCGTCGAGCGAGATGATCGCCGCGGTCGCCGGCGCCTTGGACGTGACGCTCGCCGACCTCACGCTGGCGGTCGCGACGAGCCTGCTGACCGCGCCGCCCGCGAGCACGCCGACCGGCCCGACCTGCCAGGTCGCCTACGCCCTGGCCGCCTGACCCGGACGGCGCAGCCTCGGACGGCACGGCCCCGGGACCGTGTGGCCCCGGGGCCGCACGGCCCTACAGGGGGTTCGGCTGGCGCTCCTCGATCACGTGGTCGATGAGGCCGTACTCCCGCGCCGCCTGAGCGGTGAACACGCGGTCCCGGTCGGTGTCGGCGCGCAGCGTCGCGGTCTCCTGCCCGGTGTGCCGGGAGAGGATCTGCTCGATGTCCGCGCGGACGCGGACGACCTCGTCCGCCTGGAGGATGAGGTCCGGGATCGCGCCGCGCCCCTGCCCCATCGGCTGGTGCAGGACGACGCGGGTGTGCGGCAGCGCGGCGCGCTTGCCGGGAGCGCCCGCCGCGAGGAGCACCGCGCCGACCGCGACGGCCTGCCCCACGCACGTCGTCGCGACCTGCGCGCGGATGTAGCGGAGCGTGTCGTACACCGCGAGCATCGCGCTCGGGTCGCCCCCCTCGCAGTTGATGTAGAGCTGGATGTCGGCTTCCGGGTCGTCCGCCTCCAGGTGGAGGAGCTGCGCCACGAGCGCGTTCGCGACCCCGGCGTCGATGGCGGTGCCGAGATAGATGATCCGCTCGGTGAGCAGGTGCGAGTAGACGTCCATGATCCGTTCACCGCGCGAGTCCCGCGCGATGACGTTCGGGATCGTGTAGGTGCTCATCGGCCCGCCTTCCCGGACGGGGCGCCGAGCCCGACGGGGCGGCGCCGGGGCGGCACGAGCTCGTCGTAGTCGCCGACGATCGCGTCGATGAACCCGTACTCCAGCGCCTCCTGCGCCGTGTACCAGCGGTCGTGCAGCGAGTCCTCGAAGACCCGCTCGATGGGCTGGCCGGTGTCCTCGGCGATGAGCCCGAGCACGGTGTCGCGGGTGTGGCGCAGGTCGTTGGCCTGCAGCTCGATGTCGACGGCGGCGCCGCCGATGCCGGCGGACCCCTGGTGCATCAGCACCCGGGCGTGCGGCAGCGCGCGGCGCTTTCCGGGCGTCCCGGCCGACAGCAGGAACTGCCCGGCGCTGTAGGCGATGCCGAGCACCACCGTGGCGACGTCGCAGGGGATGAGCCGCATGACGTCGCGGATCGCGAGCATCGACGGCACCGAGCCGCCGGGGGAATGGATCCACAGCGCGATGTCGGCCGACGGGTCCTCCCCCGCCAGGGTGATCAGTTGCGTCGCCAGCAGCGTGCCGTTGTCGTCGTCGAGCCCGCCGTCCAGCACGAGGACGCGCTGCGCGTACAGCTCGCGCCGCACGCGTTCGTTGAACAAAGGGGCTGTGTGTTCCTCGCTCATGCCTTCACCCTGCGGCAACGCGGGCACCGGTCACAGCCCGCGCTGCCCACGGCGGATCTGCTCACAGCAGCGCGCCCCGGCGTCGGGTCACCAGGGGACGGGGCCGTCGTCGTCGTGGAAGGTGCCGGTGGGGCCGCCGTCCGGGAGCGTCGCGAGGTGGATCGCGATCGCCGCACCCTGCTCCGGGGTGCGGACGCCGCGGAACCCGTTGAGGTCGGTCGCGCAGAAGCCCGGGCAGCCGGCGTTGATGAGGATGTTCGTGTCGGCCAGCTCCTTGGCGTACTGGATGGTGACGGCGTTGAGGAACGTCTTCGACGTCGCGTAGGCGGCGGAGATCGGGCCCGTCTGGGCGCCGGGGGCGGTCTGCCGGGCGAGGGACCCGACGGTGCTGGACATGTTCACGATCCGGGGGGACGGCGAGCGGCGCAGCAGCGGCAGCATCGCGTTGGTGACACGGATGACGCCGAGCACGTTGGTCTCCACGACCGTCCGCACGGTCGCGGGGTCCACCTTCGTGGGCTCCTGCGGCATCCCGCCGGTGATCGCGGCGTTGTTGACGAGCACGTCGAGGCCGCCGTCGCGCTCCCCGAGCAGTTCGGCGGCGGCGGTGATGCTCGCGTCGTCGGTCACGTCGATCGGCACGCCGAACGCGTCGACGCCCGCGGCGCGCAGCTTCGCGACGGCGGCCTCCCCGCGCTCCGCGTCCCGGGAGCCGACGCCGACGCTCCAGCCGAGCGCGCCCAGGCCGGCCGCGATCTCGTACCCGATCCCCTTGTTCGCGCCGGTGACCAGCGCGGTCTTCGTTTCGCTCATGCCACGATCCTGACCGCCGGACGGGCGCGGCTTCCAACACCGTCTGGGTGGGGTGCGATACCCCCGCGGTATCGCACCGAGGTCAGGGCGCGGCCGGGGCCGTCCCGGCGGGTACCGTGGCGGCATGGAGACGCGGGAGCTGCGGTACTTCGTCGCCGTCGCGGAGGAGCTTCACTTCGGGCGGGCCGCCGAGCGGCTCGGGATCGCGCAGCCGCCGCTGTCGCGGGCGATCCAGCGGCTCGAACGGCGGCTCGGGGCGACGCTGCTGGACCGCACCAACCGCACCATCGCGCTGACCGGGGCCGGGGCGGTGCTGCTGCGCGAGGGCCGGGCGGCCCTCGACGCGATCGAGGCCGCCGACCGCCGCACCCGCCGCGCCGCCGCCGCGGCCGGGCCGCCCCCGCTGGTCCTCGTCACCAAGGCCGGGGCGTCCGGCGAGCTGCTGGCGAAGCTGCTCGACGCGTACGCCGCCGAACCCGGCGCCGCCGAGGTGGACGTCATCCTGTGCAGGCCCGGCGAGCAGGAGCAGATGCTGCGCGACGGGCGCGCCGACGTGGCGCTGCTGCACACGCCGTTCGACTCGACGACCGGGCTCGACACCGAGGAACTGCTCACCGAGGGCCAGGTCGCGATCCTGCCGGCCGGGCACCCCCTCACGACCCGGCCCCACCTGCGGATCGCGGACGTCGCCGCGCTGCCCGGCCTGCCGCTGCCGCGCTGGCCGCGCCCGGACGGCACCTACCCCGACGGCCCGGGCCTGCGGGTCCGCGACCACGCGCAACTGCTGCAGCTCATCGCGCTCGGCCGGGCGTCGGCGGTGCTGCCGGAGTCGTGCCGGGCCCAGCTGGGCGAGCGCCTCGCCGCCGTCCCGGTGCTGGACGCGCCCCAGGTGACGACGCTGATCGCGTGGCCGCCGCACAGCCGGTCCCTGGCCCTCGCCGGCCTGGTGGACGTCGCGACCCGCCTCTAGCGCCCGCTCACTCCGCCGCCGCGAGGAGGGACCCGCCGGATACCAGTGCCGCGGCGGCGTCGGCGAAGTACTGCTCGTCGGCGTCGGGGGCGAGGCCGAGGACGACGCCCTGGCCGAGGCCGATGAGCAGGGCGCCGAGCGCGACGGCGAGCCGCTTCGCCTGCTCCGCCGTGACGGTGCCGCCGTCGTGCGTCCGGCCCGTGAAGAGCGCGACGAGCTGATCCTCGTGCATGCGGAAGAGCGGCGCGAGCTGCGAACCCGGGTCGGGGGCGCGCAGGGCCATGTCGAGCAGGCCGATCTGGAGGGACAGGCCGGACCGCGCGCCCGGCCCGTCGCAGGTGCGCCGGTAGTGCCGGGCGAAGGCGTCGACGGCCGCCGGCAGGGGCAGGCCGGCGGGCACGGCGCGCTCGATCTCCGCGTAGTGCGGGCGCAGGTAGCCGGTGACCAGCTCGGTGAGCAGGCCGTCCTTGCTGCCGAACAGCGAGTAGATGGCGCCGGTGGTGAGGCCGGCCCGCTCGGCGATGTCCTCGAGCCTGGCCTGGTAGCCGTCCCGGGAGACGGTCCGGAGCGCGGCGTCGAGCAGGGCCCGCCGGTTGCGCTCCTTGGTCTCCTCCCTCGTCAGTCGCATAATCCGATTATCCCAGTAATCGGATTACGCGTCCGGCGGGGTCCCCGGTTCGCGGCGGTGCGCCGCGACGCCGGGCCGCGGGCGGTCAGAGCGCGGCGAGGCCCTTCTGGAGGTCGTCCATGTTCATCACCGGGACGATCTCGACGTCCGCGCCCAGCTCCGTGAAGAGCGGCTCGACGGCGGCCGGGATCTGCGAGCTGTCCTGCATGTCGAACACGAGCGTGCACGACCGCTTGCCTTCGCTGGGGGAGAAGTAGGCCGCCTCGGGCTTGAGCCGCTCCATCAGCGCCTGCATGGCCCTCGGCATGGTGCCGTTCTTGATGGCCTCATTGCCGAGCCGGGTGTCCAGACGCGCGTGCAGCATCACTCTCATCGCACTCATCCCCCGCATGCCGCGGACCGGCGCGGCTGCCCGCGCGCTGTGGGAGCCCGGCGGCGTCGGGGTGAGTGTGTCCCTCCGGTTCTGCGGCAAACGCGCAGGTCGGACGCTAGTTCAGGGCGCTGAGGACCAGGCCGCTGGTGGGCACGCCGGTCCCGGCGGTGACCAGGACGTTGCGGACGTCCGGGACCTGGTTCACCGCGGCTCCGCGCACCTGGCGGACGGCCTCGGCGATGCCGTTCATGCCGTGGATGTACGCCTCACCCAGCTGACCCCCGTTGGGGTTGACCGGAAGCCTGCCGCCGAGCTCAATGCCACCGTCCTTGATGTAGTCCTTCGCCTGGCCGCGGCCGCAGAAGCCGAGCTCCTCCAGCTGAACCAGGACGAACGGGGTGAAATGATCATAGAGGATAGCGGTCTGGACGTCATCGGGGGTCAGCCCCGACTGGGCCCAGAGCGCGTCGCCGACGGTGCCCATCGCGGGCAGCGCCGACAGGTCGCCGGTGTAGTAGCCGAACATCATCATCTGGTCCGGGCCCGTCCCCTGGGCCGCCGCGGCGATGACGGCGGGCGGATGCCGGAGGTCGCGGGCCCGGTCCAGGGACGTGACGAGCACCGCGACGCCGCCGTCGGACTCCTGGCAGCAGTCCAGCAGGTGCAGGGGGTCGACGATCCAGCGGGACGCCTGGTGGTCCTCCAGCGTGATCGGGCGCCCGTGGAACCACGCGGCCGGGTTGGTGGCCGCGTGGCGGCGCATCGCGACCGCGACGCGGCCGAAGTCCTCGCTGGTCGCGCCGTAGTCGTGCATGTAGCGGCGGGCCTGCATCGCGACCCACGCGGCCGGGGTCGCGAAGCCGAACGGCAGGTGCCAGGAGAACTCCAGGCCGGTCGCGTCGACGCGGCCCGACGGTGCGGCCTGGCCGAAGCGGTGGCCGGAGCGCTCGTTGAACGCGCGGTAGCACAGCACCGCCTTCGCCTGGCCGGTCGCGACGGCCATCGCGGCGTGCGCGACGGTGCCGCAGGCCGCGCCGCCGCCGTAGTCGACGCGGGAGAAGAACCGCAGCGCGGGGATGCCCAGCTCGCGCTGGACGGCGATCTCGGAGTTGGCGTCGGCGGTGTAGGTGACCAGGCCGTCGACATCGGCGGGGGTCAGCCCGGCGTCCTCGATCGCGGCGAGGCACGCCTCGGCGGCGAGCCGCAGCTCCGAGCGGCCCGACTCCTTGGAGAACTCGGTCGCGCCGATCCCGGCGATCGCCGCCTTCCTTGACAGGCTCATGGGGCCTCCTCAGTCCCGGCGGCGCCGGCTCGGGGGGTGCGGGGGGTCGTCCCCCCTCGAACGGCACGGAAGCGGACGGTGGCGGTGAGGTGGTCGCCGATGCTCACCGCGCCGCGGACGCGGAGGGTGCGGTCGTCGGCGCGGTCGCCGGTGAGGGTGAGGGTGTCGCCGGCGTAGGCGGGGGCGCCGAGGCGCACCTCGATGCTCTCCAGCGTCGCGTCCCGGACGGTCTCCAGCGCGTACCGCTGGACGAGCCCGATGCTGGTCAGGATGTTGACGAAGATGTCCTGCGAGCCCTGGGCGCGCGCCTGCGCGGGGTCGTGGTGGACGGGCATGAAGTCGCGCGTCGCGATGGCCGTGGAGATGATGAACGTCGGGGTCAGCTCGATCTCCAGGCCGCCGGACGCGGGCTCCGCCTCCACCGGCCCGGCGGCCGCCGCCGTCGTCGGAGGGGACGGCGGGGACGGCGGGGCGTCCACCGGGGTCCACTGCGGGAGGACGAGCTCGTCGTCCATCCGCTCGAACACCAGCCGGACGGGCATGCCGATCCGCACCTCGTCCGGCGGGCAGCCGTTGACGTTCCCGACGATCCGGACGCCCTCCTCCAGCTGCACGACCGCCACGGCGTACGGCGGCGTCCGGCCTGGGACGGGCGGGTGGTGGTGCACGACGTAGCTGTGCACCTCGCCGCGCCCGCTCGCCACGATGTAGTCGCGGTTAGGGGAATGGCACTGCGGGCACATCGGGCCGGGCGGGTGGCGGAGCGTTCCACAGTCGGCGCAGCGCTGGATGCGCAGCTCGCCGGCGTTCACCCCGTCCCAGAAGAACGCGGTGTCCTTGCCGATCGAGGGTCGCAGCGGGTATCTCCCGCTCGCGCCGGCGGCGGGCGGCCGCGGGCCCGGCTTGAACTTCAGCACCCGGAACAGCATCTCGGCGACGCGCTCGTCGTTCTCGTCGTACCAGGACTGGTACCAGGTGACGAAGTAGCCCTCGCCCATCGCGGTCCGCTTCGGGCCGGTGACGCCGCCGAACCGCATCCGCGTCCGCAGCCGCTCGCCGACCTTCACGTAGCGGTCGTAGGTCTGGTCGCAGTTGGTCGCGACGATGCCGGTGTAGCCCGCGGCGTCCAGCGTCGCCAGCACCTCGTCCGCGGCGCCCCGCTGGTCCGGCCGGCGGACCAGGCCGGGCATCGACCACACCTGGATCATCGCGGGCGGCGCGACGTCGTCCCAGGTCCCGGTGTCGCCGAGGGCCTGGGTCCAGTTGCGGATCATCGCGGCGTTCACCGGGTCGGGGCAGGGCAGCGGGGGGCGCTCGCCGGCGGCGGCCAGCCGGCCGGCGAGCGCCATGAGTTCGTCGTGCACGGGTCTCCTCGCTTCGTGGGCGACCGGGTCAGCGCGGCGCGCGGGGCAGCCCGAGCCCGATCATCGCGATCAGCTCGCGCTGGATCTCGTTGACGCCGCCGCCGAAGGTGAGCACGAGGGCGCCCTTGGCCATCCGGTCGGTCACCCGCATGAACTCGGCGGTGGCCGGGTCGCCCGGGTCGCCGTACCGGGCGAGGACGTCCCCGACGATCCGGCCGACCTCCTGCACCCGCTCCGAGGCGTAGATCTTCGTCGCGGACGCGTCGGCCGCGCCGAGCCAGCCGAGGTCCTGGTTCGCCGCGACCTGCCAGTTGAGGAGCTCGTTGACGCGCAGGTAGGCGTGCACGTGGGCGAGCGCGCGGCGGACGGCGGGCTGCTCGATGAGCGGCCGCCCGTCGCGTCCGGGGGTGGCGCGCGCCCAGCGCTCGAACCGGTTGCGGGTGTGCCCGATGTTGCCCGCCGGGCCGAGCGTGACCCGCTCGTGGTTGAGCTGGTTGACGATCAGGTCCCAGCCGTTGTTCTCCCCGCCGATCAGCATGTCCGCCGGGACGCGGATGTCCTGGAAGTAGGTGGAGTTGGTGTGGTGGGCGCCGTCCATCGTGATGATCGGCGTCCAGGAGAAGCCGGGGTCCTTGCAGTCCACGATGAGCATCGAGATGCCCTTGTGCTTCTTCGCGGACGGGTCGGTGCGGGCCGCGAGCCAGACGTAGTCGGCGGTCTGCGCGCCCGACGTGAAGATCTTCTGGCCGTTCACCAGGTAGTGGTCGCCGTCCCTGACGGCGGTGGTGCGCAGCGCGGCGAGGTCGGTGCCGGCGCCCGGCTCGCTGTAGCCGATCGCGAAGTGGCACTCGCCGGCGAGGATGCGCGGGATGAAGAACTCCTTGTGCGCGTCGGTGCCGTACTGGAGGATCGTCGGCGCGACGGAGTTCAGGGTGATGAGCGGGTAGGTGACCTCGGCGCGGGCGATCTCGTTGGCGAAGATCGTCTGCTCGACGGGGCCGAAGCCGCGGCCGCCGTACTCCTTCGGCAGCGCGACGCCGAGCATCCCGTCGCGCCCGAGGCGCTTGCAGTGCTCCAGGTAGGCGGGGCCGAACGGGTCCGCGCCGATCGCGGCGCGCTGCTCCGCGGTCAGGCAGTTCTCGAAGTACTCGCGCAGCTCGGCGCGGAGCTTCTTCTGTTCGCCGGTCAGGTCGATGAACATTCAGGCCTCCTGAGCGATGAGCGCGCCGAGCGAGTCGAGACGGTCTTCCGCGCCGCCGAGCAGATGCCCGACCTGCTTGCCCCAGGCGAAATAGCGGTGCAGCGGATAGGTGATGTCGAGGCCGATGCCGCCGTGCAGGTGCTGGCACGTGTAGAGCGCCTTCACGACGGGATCGCACGCGTTGTAGGCCGCGATGGCGAGCAGCTCCTCGGCGTCGGCGGCGCCCTCGGCGAGCCGCCACACCCCGGCCCAGACGGCGACGTCCAGCGCCCGCTTGGCGATGTAGACGTCGCTGACCTGCATGGTGACGGCCTGGAACTGCGCGAGCGCCCGCTCGAACTGCTCGCGGGTCTTGGTGTACTCCTTGGTGAGCTCCAGCGCGCCCTCGATGACGCCGGACGACAGCGCGACCGCGCCCGCGACGGCGGAGAGCCGGAGGGTGTCCCAGGCGGCGCCGTCGGCGATCCCGCCGAGGAGGGCGTCCGCGCCGACGCGGACGCCGTCGAGCGCGACCCGCGACAGCGGCTCGGTCGTCGCGGAGTGCTGCGGCGTGATCGTCGCGGCGGACGGCTCGACGAGGAAGACGCCGATGCCGGCGCCCTCGACCCGCGCCGGGACGAGGATCCGCGCCGCCTCCCGGGCGTAGGGGACGAACGTCTTCACGCCGTCCAGGACGTGGCCGTCGCCGTCCGCGCGGGCGGTCGCGGCGACCTCGCCGGCCGGTCCGACCTCGCGGTAGGCGCCGGTCAGCACGGTCTCGCCGGAGGCCAGCGGCGCGAGCAGCGCGCGCTGCTCCGCGGTGCCGTGCTTCGCGATGGGGACGGCCGCCAGCGCCAGCGACGCGTACGCCGGGATCGGCGCGGTCCGCGCGCCCGCCTCGCGCAGGATCACCGCGAGCTCCACCGGCCCGAGACCCGCGCCGCCGGCGTCCTCGGGCAGCACGG
This sequence comes from Spirillospora sp. NPDC000708, assembly GCF_040299565.1. Taxonomy (NCBI): domain Bacteria; kingdom Bacillati; phylum Actinomycetota; class Actinomycetes; order Streptosporangiales; family Thermomonosporaceae; genus Spirillospora; species Spirillospora sp. NPDC000708. The sequence continues at coordinate 22,492 of NZ_JBEPCJ010000046.1, read as the reverse complement.
CGCCGAGCAGCCCGGCCTGCGCGAACGCCTTCCAGGTGGCGGCGTCATAGGGGGCGCCGCTCTTCTCGAACGCCTCCAGCCGCTCCTGCGCGGCCTCCCGCGCGAGCAGGTCCGCCGCGAGCCCCTTCAGCTCCTGCTGGGTCTCGTCGAGGTTGAAGTCCACTCATCCGCTCCCTTCCTGGCGCGGCCGGCCGGACGGACGCCCACGGCGAAAAAGTAGAACAGATTCTAGTATGTGTCCAGCACCGTGATCACCATCGCGGAAACGGGGATTCGCCTAGCAAGTAAGGGTTCGGTGACCATCCGAGGGGCACTCGATCGGCGACCCGCCGCGGGCGATCAGATAACAGGTTCTCGCGCGGGCTGTACGCTGGAGGCCGAGCGGCGGCGCAACGGGCGCCCGCGCGAGGAGGATGACCGTGACCGCAGAGCCGACAGTGACCGGGGACGAGCCTTCGGGCGGCGCCGCGGCGGACCGGCGGGCGGGCCAGGCCGCGGGGCAGGGCGTGCGCTCGCGCAGCCAGCACCAGCGGCGCAAGCGTATCGTCCAGGCCGCCGCCGCGCTGGCCTCGCGCGGCGGCATCGAGGCGATGCAGATGCGCACCGTCGCCGAGCGCGCCGGCGTCGCGCTCGGCACCCTCTACCGCTACTTCCCGTCCAAGATGGACCTGGTCGTCGCGGTCGTCAGCGAGGAGATCGACCTCCTGGAGGGCAGCATCGAGCGCCGCCCGCCGCGCGGCGGCTCCGCCGCCGAGCGCACCGTCGAGGTGCTGATGCGCGCCACGCGGGGGCTGATGCGCGAGCCCGAGCTGGCCGAGGCGCTGATCCGCTCGCTGCTGCTGTCGGACGTCAAGACCGACTTCAGCGAGCGGATGACCAACCTGATGCTGCGCGCCGCGGTCGGCCCGGCGGGCGACATCCCGGCCGACGACCGGCGCCGCGTCGTCGCCCGCGCGCTGTCGTCCGTCTGGACGATGGAGATGATCGAGATGCTGCGCGGCCAGGCGACCGCCGAGGTGATCCAGGCCCGCCTGGAGATCTCCGCCGACCGCCTCCTCACCGACTGAGACCGCGGCCCGCCCCGCCGGGCCGCCGGGGAGCCCTCACGCCGGGCCGCCTCCCGTCCGGACGCCTGCCCTTTCCCTGTGTGCGGCCGGTCACCGCGCACTACGCTTGGACGCGACCGGAGCGGACGAAGAAGGTGTGCCAGTGACCGAGCAGGAACCCATCCTCAGCGACGGGGTCATCATCGAGTTCATCGATGGCAAGGACGTTCCCGTCAAGCACAAGGACTTCGGTGACCGCGCCGTCGTGATGCGCGACGCGAAGAACGCCGACGGCCCCATCCTGTACTTCACCGAGGCCGAGTGGGACGCCTTCATCGCCGGCGTCAAGGACGGCGAGTTCGACGACCTCCTCGAAGAGGAGCCCGCCGACGGCTGACGCCCCGCCCGCGCCCGCCGGAGCCCCGGAGCCCCGGCGGGCGCGGGAAGCGGCCGTCACTCCCCCGACCGGCTCGGCGCTCCCGCCGGCAGCGGGTACGCCACCCCGGTCAGGCGCTCCGACTCCCGCCACAGCCGCGCCTGCGCGTCCCGGTCGTGCGACCGCGGGCCGGACTCGACCCGGACCGGGTTCCCGGTGAACTGGGCGCGTCCGGGCGGGCCGTAGTAGTCGCCGCCGCCCGCGCCGGGATCGGTCGCGGCCCGCAGCGGTGACAGCGCTCCCCTGTACGCGCTCTGCAGCAACCACGAGGTGAGCGGGCGCGCCCACGGGCTCATCGCGGCCCGCACCACGGGATTCATGTCGCGCCCGAACTCGGTGCGGGCGTTGCCGGGATGCGCGGCCACGGCGATCGTCGCCGCCCCGGCCGCCGCGAGCCGGCGCTGCAGTTCGTAGGTGAAGAGCAGGTTCGCCAGCTTGGACTGGAAGTAGGCGGTCTGGAAGCGGTAGCGGCGCTCGCCGTGCAGGTCGTCGAAGTCGATCGCGCCGCGGCGGTGCCCGATGCTGCTGACCGTCACCACCCGCGAGCCGGGGACGTCCAGCATCAGGTCCAGGAGCAGGCCGGTCAGCGCGAACGGGCCGAGGTGGTTGGTGGCGAGCGTCGCCTCGAAGCCGTCCTCGGTCAGGGCGTACCGGGGCCGGACGCCGCCCGCGTTGTTGACGAGCAGGTCGAGCCGGCCGTGGTCGTCGTGGAACCGGGCGGCCGCCGCCCGCACCGATGCCTGGGACTCCAGGTCCACGTCCAGGACGCCGAGCCGCGCGTCCGGCGCGGCGGCGCGGATCCGGGCCGCCGCCCGCGCCGCCCGGTCCGGGTTCCGGCAGGCCAGCACCACGGTGGCGCCGCGGCGCGCGAGCTCGGCGGCCGTCTCGAAGCCGATGCCGGTGCTGGCGCCGGTGACGACGGCGGTCCGCCCGTCCTGGCGGGGGATCTCGTCCGCGGTCCAGGGCGGGCGGCCCCTGCCGCGCCCGCCTTCGCGCCGTCTCGGCGCCGTGCGATCGTCCCTCATCGGGCTCGCCTCCGATACGTTCGGCCTGCCGGAACCGCCCATAAGCGGGATAGTCATCCCGCTTAGTTCCGGGAAGATACGGGACGGCCGTCCCGGTTGTCCAGAGGGGAAGCGAGGTGGGAGACCGTGGCAGAGCCGCTCGGCCGGCCGCTGCGCGCCGACGCCCGGCGCAACCGGGCCCGGGTGCTGCGGGTCGCGGCGGAGGTCTTCGCCGCCGAGGGGCTGTCGGTGCCGCTGCACGAGATCGCCCAGCGCGCGGGCGTCGGCACCGGGACCGTCAGCCGGCACTTCCCCACGAAGGAGGACCTGTTCGCGGCCGTCCTCCTCGACCGGATGCGCGAGATCCTCGACCGGATCGACGCGCTGCCCGCGGCGCGCGACCCGGGCGCGGTGTTCTTCGCGCTCTTCGACGCGCTCGTGCGCGAGGGCGCGGCGCACTGCGGCCTGTCGGAGGCGCTGACCGGCGCCGGATACGACCTCGACAAGGCCGCCGCCGACGCCGGGTACGACGTCCAGGGCCGGCTGCGCGACCTGCTCGAACGCGCGCAGGAGGCCGGCGCCGTCCGCGCCGGCCTCACCTACCCCGACGTCAAGGCCCTGATGGCGGGCTGCCTCGCGCGCGGCACCGACCCGGACGGCCTCGACCGCGTCGTCGCCGTCGTGCGCGACGGGATGCGCCCCCAGCCATGACGGGCGTGCCGGGCGTGCCGGGCCGTCCGGCGGCTACCGCAGGAGGCGGCGATGCCTCTCGGCCAGCCGCCGCTCGCCCTCGGCGCTGAGGTGGCCCCAGAGGCGGAGGCGGGCCAGGCCGCCGTCGGGGTGGATGTCCACGCGGACGTGCGAGACCTCGGGCGTCTCCAGGCGGAAGCGGTGCCGGGCGTCGGGCCGCAGGCGGGTCCGCGGGAGCAGCACCGTGCCGTCGGGCGCGGTGAGGGAGACCTCGGCGGGCGCGTTGAACTTCAGGTGCGTCGTGTCGATCTCGGCCACCCGGATCGTGCCGGGGGCGGCCAGCCGGACGAGCGCCCACTCGTTGCCGGGCGCGCGGCGGCGCGCGGTCTCCCAGCCCTCGGCCTGGTTGCGGGGCAGGCCGGGGAAGAGCATGTTGTCCGGCGACGAGTAGAACATGTCGGAGCAGTCGAGGACGCGGGCGCCGTTCTCCAGCGCGGCCAGGTCGACGGTCATCCCGGTCAGGAACGCGGGGTCGGGGACGACGTCGCCGTGCACGCGGATCCGCGCGATCCCGCCGTCCGGGAACATGTTCAGCCGGACGTGGGTGGAGAGGCGCTCGGCGTCCACCGGGAAGGCGTGCGCGGTGTCGCCCTCCAGCGGGCTCTTCGGGACGATCTCCACCCAGCGGGTCCCGGCGGACGGGTCGGCGGGGTGCCCGTCCACCGCGCACGCCTCGACGGACGCGTGCGGCGGGTAGTTGCCCTTGAACCAGGCGGTGTCGATGACGACGCCGCGGATCACGCCGGGCAGGCCGAGCCGGATCAGCGCCCAGTCGTGGCCGGGCTCGCGGCGGCGGCGGGTCTCCCACCCGTCGTACTCCTGGCCCTTCGGGCCGAACGTGCCGGGCCGGAACGCCGGCGGCCACGGGTTGACCAGGTTCTCCTTCTCCTCGAAGGACTCGTCGCTGGCGGCGGTGACCGAGCCGCCCAAGGTGCGGACGGCCAGGTCGGGAAGGGACGTGAAGTCGCTCAAGGCGCCTCCTTGCGGGCGAGCACGCGGCCGGCCGGCGCGCCGCCGGCGACGGCGCCGCGCAGCCAGGTCGTGCGGACGGTCCCGGTGAGGGTGCGGCCCTCGTACGGGGTGACGGGATGGCGGTGGTGCAGCCGGGCGGGGTCGACGGTGAAGGCGGCGTCGGGGTCGAACGCGACGAGGTCGGCGTCGTTGCCGACGGCGATGCGGCCCTTGCCGGGGACGGCGGCGAGGTCGGCGGGCGCTTCGGCCATCCAGCGGACGACGGTCGCGAGGTCGTGCCCGCGCGCGCGGGCGGCCGTCCACACGGCGGGGAGGCCGAGTTGGAGCGAGGAGATCCCGCCCCACGCGGTGGCGAAGTCGCCTTGTTTCAGCTCCGGCGTGGACGGCGAATGGTCGCTGACCACGCAGGAGATGACGCCGGACGCGAGGCCCCGCCACAGCGCGTCGCGGTTGGCCGGGTCGCGGATCGGCGGGCAGCATTTGTAGGCGGGCGCCTCCGCCTCGCCGTCGGACAGGACGAGGTAGTGCGGGCAGGTCTCGGCGGTGACGGGCAGGCCGTCCGCCTGGGCCTCGGCGAGGGGTTCGAGGCAGTCGGCGGCGGACAGGTGCAGGATGTGGGCGCGGACGCCGGTCTCCCGGGCGAGCCGGATCACCCGCTCGACGGCGCGGCGCTCGGCGGCGGGCGGGCGGGACGCGAGGAACGCCGGGTACCCGCCGTCCGCCGGTGCGGTGAGGGCGGACGGGTCCTCGGCGTGCACGATGACGAGCCCGCCGAACGAGGCGATCTCGCGGAACGCGTCCCGCATCTCGTCCGGGGACAGCGGCGGGAACTCGGGGACGCCGGAGTCGGACGCGAAGCACTTGAACCCGAAGACCCCGTCGTCGTGCAGCGCGCGCAGCGACGGGACGTTCCCCGGGATCGCGCCGCCCCAGAACCCGACGTCGACGTGCAGCTTCCCGGCCGCTGCGGCGCGCTTGGCCGCGAGCGCGGCGACGGAGACGGTCGGGGGCAGCGAGTTCAGCGGCATGTCGATGAGCGTGGTGACGCCGCCCGCGGCGGCGGCGCGGGTCGCGGTCGCGAACCCCTCCCATTCGGTGCGGCCCGGTTCGTTGACGTGGACGTGGGTGTCGACGAGCCCCGGAAGCAGCGCCGCCTCGCCGAGGTCGGTCTCGGACGCGGCGGGCAGCGGCGCGTCGCGGGCGGCGATCGCGGCGATGCGGCCGCCCGCGACGGCGACGGCGGCGGGGCGCTCGCCGTCCGGCAGGACGGCCCGCCCGGTGCGGATCACCAGGTCGTAGGTCACGCGGCTCCTCTCGAGGCGGGTCCACCGGCGGCGGACGCGGCGCCGGACGGGCTCGGACGGTTACGGGACGGTCATGGGACGGGCTCGTACTCGCGGACGTCGTCGATCCGCACGCCGTTGGCGGTGTCGGCCTCCCGCTCGATCATGATCTCGACCAGCACCGGCCGCGACGTGCGGGCGGCCTCCTCGCGCGCCCACTCCAGCGCGGGCCGGATCTCATCGGGCTCCCGCACCCGGCGGCCCGCGCAGCCGTACGCCTCCATGATCTTGACGTTGTCGGTGCCGTGCTCGTCGTAGCGCAGGTCGACCTGGTAGTTCATGTCATAGCCGCCGTGGTCCTCCGCCATGCGGATCAGGCCGAGGTACTCGTTGTTCAGCATGACGATCACGAACGGGACGTCGTACTGCGCGGCCACCGCCAGCTCCTCCACGAGGAACTGGAACGAGTAGTCGCCGACGATCCCGACGACCTCCGCATCCGGTTCGGTGCGGGCGAGGGCCGTCTTCACGCCGATCGCGGCGGGGATCTCCCAGCCGAGCGGGCCGGCCTGCCCGCACACCTGGTAGTGCCGGGGCTTCGGCGCCTTCTGGTGCTGCCCGCCCCAGATCTGGTACAGCCCGATCGCGGTGACGAAGTAGGTGTCGGGGCCGTAGAACTCGTTGATCTCCTTGTAGACGCGGGGCGCCTTGATCGGGACGTCGTCGAAGTCCTCGCGCCGGGTCAGCGTCGCCTTCAGCTCGCGGACGCGCGCCGCCCACTCCCCGGCCGGGCGGCCCGCGCCGCGCTCGCGCGCCAGGCCGAGCAGCGCGCGGAGGAACAGCCGGGTGTCGGACACGATCCCGAGGTCCGGGCCGAACACCTTCCCGATCTGGGTGGGCTCGATGTCGACGTGGATGAACGTCCGCCCCGCGCGGTAGACGTCGAGCCGCCCGGTGTGCCGGTCGCCGAACCGGGCGCCCAGCGCCAGCACGAGGTCCGATTCGAGGAACGAGGCGTTCCCGTACCGCTGCGAGGTCTGCACGCCGGTCATCCCCGCGTACAGCGGGTGGTCCTCGTCCATCGCGCCCTTGCCCATCAGCGTGGCCTGGACGGGCACCTGCAGCAGTTCGGCAAGCTCGACCAGCTCGGCGTGCGCGTCGGCGAGGATCACGCCGCCGCCCGCGAGGATCAGCGGGCGCTCGGCGGCCAGCAGCAGGTCGAGGGCCTTCTCGACGCGCGGGAGGTGCGGTTCGACCGCCGCGACCGGCAGCGGCGCGTCGATCGCGGCGTCCCACTCGATCATCTCCTTCTGCACGTCGACCGGCAGGTCGATCAGGACGGGCCCGGGGCGGCCGCTGCGCGCGGTGCGGAACGCCTCCCGGAAGATCCACGGCGCCTGCGCGGCCTCCTTCACCTGCACCGCCCACTTGGTGACGGGCTCGGCGATCGACACGATGTCGACGGCCTGGAACGCCTCCTGGTGCAGCCGGTCCGACGCGGCCTGCCCGGTGACGCACAGGATCGGGACGGAGTCGGCGTGCGCGGTGTACAGGCCGGTGATCATGTTGGTGCCGGCGGGCCCGGAGGTGCCGATCGCGACGCCGACGCCGCCGGTCGTGCGGGACCAGCCGTCGGCCATGTGCGCCGCGCCCTCCTCGTGCCGGACGATCAGGTGCGCGATCCCGCCGTCCTCCTCCATCGCCTTGTAGAGCGGCAGGATCGCGGCGCCGGGGCAGCCGTAGACGACGTCCACGCCCTCGGACTTCAGGACCTCGACCACCGCCCGCATGACGGGCATCTTCGGCATGTCCGTGTCTCCCTTCGGGGTCAGGCGGCGGGGCCGGAAGCGGGGCGGGCCGGGCGGCCGGACAGGTCCTCGACGACCTTCAGCAGCGCGGAGTGGTCCAGTGGGCCGTAGCCCTTCGCGCGGGCGGCCGCGACGAGCTGGGCGACCATGCCCGTCATCGGCAGCGCCACGCCGGCGGAGCGGGCGGCGGCGGTCGCGATGCCCATGTCCTTGTGGTGCAGGTCGATGCGGAAGCCGGGGGCGAACTCGCGGGCCAGCATCGATGCGCGCTTGAGGTCGAGGACCCGGCTGGCGGCGAGCCCGCCGGCGATCACCTCGAGGCCGGCGCGAGCGTCCACGCCGGCCGCCTCCATCAGCACGATCGCCTCGGCGACCAGCGCGTACGTGCCGCCGACGACGAGCTGGTTGGCGGCCTTGACGTACTGTCCGGCGCCGCTGCCGCCGACCCGCTCGACGGTCGCGCCGACCGCCTCGAACACCGGCGCGGCGGCGGCGACGTCCGCCTCGTCCCCGCCGACCATGATCGACAGGACGGCGTCCTCCGCGCCCCGCTCGCCGCCGCTGACCGGCGCGTCCAGCACCCGCAGCCCGCGCTCGCGGCCCGCCTCGGCGACCCTGGCGGACGTCTCCGGGCGGACCGTGGAGAAGTCGACGCACAGCGCGCCGGGCGCGGCGTTCTCCAGGACGCCGTCCGGGCCGAAGTACACGGCCTCGACGTGCTCGTCCTGCGGCAGCATCGTGGCGACGACCTCGGCGCCGGCGACCGCGCCGGGCACCCCGGACGCCGCCGACCCGCCCGCGGCGACCAGCGCGTCCACGCCCTTCGGGACGACGTCGTAGCCGGTCACGTCGTGGCCCGCGCGGACCAGGTGGACCGCCATCGGGCAGCCCATGAGACCGAGGCCGATGAATCCGATCGTGCTCATGTGCGGTGTTTCTCCATCCATGCGAAGTCGGGCCGCGGATCCACGTACTCCAGTGCGATCCGGCCCGTGTAGCCGATCTCGTCGAGGAGGGCGAACAGCGCGCCGAAGTCGATCCCGCCGGTGCCGGGGCGGCCGCGGCCGGGGGCGTCGGCGATCTGCACGTGGCCGATGTCGGCGGCGTACCGGCGGGCGGCCCCCGCCACGTCCTCGCCGTTGCTGACCAGGTGGAACGTGTCGAGCAGGAACCTGACGTTCGCGGCCCCGGCCGCGCGGGCGCGCTCGACGACGGCGATCGCGTCGGCGGCGGTCTCCAGCGGGTAGGCGCCGTTCAGGCCGCGCGCGAGCGGCTCGATGAGCAGCGTCCCGCCGAACGCGCCGACCTCGCGGGCGGCATGGGCGAGGTTCTGCGTGGCGACCCTGTCCTGCTCGGACGCGGCGACGCCGTCGAGGCGCTGCCCGTAGAGCGCGTTGAACATCCGGACGCCCGTCCGCTCGGCGATGCGGGCGGTGACGTCCACGCTCGCGCGGAACTCGGCGGCGCGCGCCGGGTCCGACAGCACGCCCCGCTCCCCCGCCGGCATGTCGCCCGCGTACAGGTTCAGGGCGATGAGCCGGACGCCCGCGTCCTCGACGGCCTGGCAGAACGCGTCCTCCTCGGACGCGGTCGGCACGGGCACGCCCGGCCACGGCCACCAGAACTCGACGGCGTCGAACCCGGCGTCCTTCGCGGCGGCGGGCCGCTCCGGCAGCGGCAGGTCGGTGAACAGGATCGAGCAGTTGACGGCCCACTCACGGCTCATCACGCGGCCTCCTTCGAACTCTGGCGGCTCTTCCGGCTGCCATGTTCCCCGTCTCTCCTCGCGCGGCCTCAACCGATCCCGAGGGCTTCCTCGATCGGGTGGAGCGCGAAGTAGGCGACGAAGACCAGCGACAGCGGATACAGCAGCCAGTGGATCTCCGAGAACCTCCCGCGCGCCACCTTCACCAGGGTGTGGACGAGCACGCCGGCGGCGACGCCGACCGTGATCGAGTAGGTGAACGGCATCAGCACGATCGTCAGGAACGCCGGGACCGCGATCTCCAGGTCGGCCCAGTCGATCTTGCGGGCGTGCGCCATCATCAGCGCGCCGACCACGACCAGCGCGGGCGCGGCGGCGCCGACCGGGACGACCCCGGCGAGCGGCGTCAGGAAGATCAGCGCGGTGAGCAGCAGGCCGGTGACGACGCTCGCGAGTCCGGTGCGGGCGCCCTCGGCGACGCCCGCCGCCGACTCCACGACCGCCGTGTTCGCCGACCCGTTCACGCCGCCGCCGACGATCGCGCCCAACCCGTCCACGGTGAGGATGCGGCCGAGGCCGGGCAGCCTGCCGTTCTCGTCGGTCATCCCGGCCTCCTCGCAGACGCCGAGGATCGTCCCCACCGCGTCGAAGAACCCGGACAGCACCAGCGTGAAGAGCACGACGGTCGCGGTGACGGCGCCGGCCCGGCCGAACCCGCCGAACAGGTCGACCTTGAACAGCAGCCCGAAGTCGGGCGTCGCGACGACCGAGTGGGGCAGCTTCGGCTCGACCGCGCCCCAGGACTTCGGGTCCACCTTCGCGACCTTGTCGACGACGACGGCGAACACGGTCGCGGCGACGATGCCGATGAGGATCGCGCCCGGCACCCCGCGGACGAACAGCACGAGCGTCAGCACCAGGCCGGCGCAGAACACCAGCACCGGCCAGCCGACGAGCTGCCCGAACACGCCGAGCTGGACGGGCGTGGACGCGGTGTCGTGGTGGCCGACGAACCCGGCGTCCACCAGCCCGATCAGCGCGATGAACGCGCCGATCCCGACGCCGATCGCCTGCTTGATCGCCAGCGGGATCGCGTCCATGATCAGCTGCCGGATCCCGGTGAGCGCGAACAGCACGATCACCGCGCCCTCCAGCACGACCAGGCCCATCGCCTGCGGCCAGGTCATCTGCGGCGCGGCCTGGAACACCACGATCGGGGTGACGCCGAGCCCGGCCGCCATCGCCAGCGGCGCGTTGCCGACCAGGCCCATCAGCAGCGTGGACAGCCCGGCCGACAGCGCCACCATGGTGGTGAGCTGCGCCGGGTCCAGGGTGGCGCCGGTGACGTCCTTCGCGTCACCGATGATCAGCGGGATGAGGATGACCAGGTAGGCCATCGCGACGAAGGTGGTGAGCCCGCCGCGCGCCTCGCGGGCGACGGTCGTGCCCCGCCCGCGCAGGTCGAAGAGGCGGTCGAGGGCGGAACGGCCGGGGGCGGGCGGCTTCTCCGGAAGCCTCTCTCGGGTCTCGGTCACGGTGCATCCCCTCTTTCCGGGGTCCGGGGCCGCCCCCGGGCGAGCACGGGGGCGTGATCGACCACCGGACCGGCCCGCCGGGCCGCCCGTTCGCCGATCTGGTGCGGTTGTGGGGCGGGCCGCCCGCGCCGTCCCCCGAGAACGGAGCGCGGGCCGCCCCTGCCGACCGGTCGCTAGCCGGAGGTCTCCTGGACGCCGGAGGGCGCGGGCTCCCCGTAGGAGGTCGGCAGGGACACGTGCTCCGGGCGGATCGGCACGCGGGTGAGCTCCCGGCCCGTGGCGTCGCGGACGGCCGCGACGATCGCGGGCGTGGAGGACAGCGTGGGCGGCTCCCCGGCGCCGCGGAGCCCGTAGGGGGCGTCCGGGTCGGGGTACTCGAGGATGTCGAGCCGCATCGGCGGCATGTCGAGGATGGTCGGGATGAGGTAGTCGGTGAAGGACGGGTTCCGGACGACGCCGCCGGACACGACGATCTCCTCCATCACGGCGAGGCCGAGGCCCTGCGCGGAGCCGCCGTGGATCTGGCCCTCCAGCGACAGCCGGTTGAGGATCCTGCCGACGTCCTGGACGGCGGCCATCTCGACCACCTTGACCAGGCCGAGGTCCACGTCCACGTCGACGACGGCGCGGTGCACGCACAGCGCGAGCTGGGTGTGGGTGGTGCCCTGCCCGGTGACCGGGTCCATGGCGGTGGTGGGCCGGTGGTGGTACTCGCGGGTCTCCTCGATGGCGTCGCCGCCGAGGACGTCCTCGATGCCGCCGAGCACCCCGGCCGCCCGGGAGACGATCTTCCCGCCGGCGATGGAGAGGTCGCCGTGCCCGTAGCGGCGGGCGGCGCGCGCGAGCAGCTCGGCGCGGACGGCCTCGCACGCGGTCTTGACGGCGCCGCCGGACATGTACGACTGGCGGGACGCGCTGGACGAGCCGGCGTCGCCGGCCCGGTCGTCCGCCGGGGCGATGGTGACCTTCTGGACGCCGAGCTCCGTCCGCGCGATCTGCGCCTGGACGGTGACGAGCCCCTGGCCGACCTCGGCGGCGGCGGTGTGCACGAGCGCGGTCGGCTCGCCGCCGATGACCTCCAGCCGGACGCGGGCGGTGGACAGGTCGTCGAAGCCCTCGGAGAAGCAGATGTTCTTGATGCCGACGCCGTAGCCGACGCCGCGCACCACGCCCTCGCCGTGCGTGGTCTGGGACGCGCCGCCCGGCAGGTTCCGGAGGTCGGACGGGTCGCACGCGGGCGGCATCGGCATGGCCTCCAGCCGCGTCAGCATCTCCGCGAGCGGCGCCGGCGACTCGATGACCTGCCCCGTCGCGAGCCGCGACCCCTGCGAGACGGCGTTGCGGCGGCGGATCTCCAGCGGGCCCAGCCCGCAGGCCGCGCCGAGCCGGTCCATCATCGACTCGTAGGCGAAGCACGCCTGCACCGCGCCGAACCCGCGCATCGCGCCGCACGGCGGGTTGTTGGTGTAGACCCCGTACGCGTCGATCCTGATGTTCGGGATCTCGTACGGGCCGACGCCGAGCGACGCGGCGTTCCCCGTGACGTTCCGCGTGGACGAGGTGTACGCGCCGCCGTCCAGGATGATCTCGACGTCGGCGTAGACGAGCTTCCCGTCCGCCGTGGCGCCGTACTCGTAGCGCATGAACGCGGGATGCCGGTGGACGTGCCCGAAGAACGACTCGTACCGGTTGTACGACATCTTCACCGGCCTGCCGGTGTGCAGCGCGAGCATCGCCGCGTGGATCTGCACCGAGAGGTCCTCGCGGCCGCCGAACGCGCCGCCGACCCCGGCGAGGGTCATGTGCACCTGCGACTCGTCCAGGCCGAGGCACGGCGCGATCTGCGCCAGGTCGTTGTGGATCCACTGCGTGGACACGTACAGGTCGACGCCGCCGTCCTCGGCCGGGACCGCCAGGCCCGCCTCCGGTCCGAGGAACGCCTGGTCCTGGATGCCGACCTCGAACTCCTCCGCCACCACGACCTCGGCCTGAGCGCGCGCGGCGTCGACGTCCCCGACCCGGACCGGCTGGTACCGGGTGATGCCGCCGAGCGGCTGCACCTTCAGCCGCTCCGGGTCGGCGATCACCGCGCGCGGGTCGGTGATCGGCTCCAGCACCTCGTAGTCGACGGCGATGCGCTCCATGGCGCGCCGCGCGGTCTCCGGGTGGTCGGCGGCGACGACCGCCACCGGCTCGCCCTGGTGCCGGACCTCACCGATCGCGAGGACGGGCTGGTCCTCCGTGTGGTCCTCCCCGTACACCTTCTTGCCGGGGACGTCCTCGTGGGTGAGGACGGCGTGCACGCCCGGCACCGCCAGCGCGGGGCCGATGTCGATCGCGCGGATGCGGGCGCGCGGGTGGGGGCTGCGCAGCGTCGCGCCCCACAGCATCCCGTCCATCCACAGGTCGGACGCGTACGCGAACTCGCCGGCGACCTTGAGGGCGCCGTCGGGGCGCAGCGGGCTGTCGCCGACGCCGCCGTCCCCCGGGGCGGCGACGTGGCCGGGTGTCCTGACCGGAGACGCCATCTAGAGGACCTCCTCCGCGAGCCGCATGAGGCGCCGGTGCGCGTCGGCGCCTCGCCGCCCGACCACGTCCTGCGGGACGGAGACGAGCGTGTCGCCGGCGACGACGGTCCGGCCGCCGACGAGCAGCCGCTCCAGCGGCGGGGTGCCGCCGAACGCGAACGCGACCACCGGATCGTCGACGGCGGCGTGGAACCCGTCGACCCGCCACAGCGCGACGTCGGCGAGCTTGCCGGGTTCGAGGGTGCCGATCTCGTCCTCGCGGCCGAGGCAGCGGGCGCCGCCGAGGGTCGCCATCTCCAGCGCCTGCCGTGCGGTCAGCGCGTCCGGGCCGTAGCGGGCGCGCTGCATGTAGACCGCCTGCCGGATCTCCCCGGCGAGCGGGACGAGCTCCGCCGACGCCGACCCGTCCACGCCCAGCCCGACCGTCGCGCCCGCCTCCAGCAGGTGCGCGACGCGGGCGATGCCGGCGCCGAGCCGGGCGTTGGAGCTCGGGCAGTGCGCGGTGCCGGTGCCGGTCTCGGCGAGCCGCTTGATGTCGGTGTCGTGCAGGTGGACGCAGTGCGCGAGCCACACGTCCGGGCCAAGCCAGCCGATCGAGTCGAGGTACTCGGTCGGGGTCATGCCGAAGTGCTCGGTGGTGTGCTCCTCCTCGTCGAGGGTCTCGGCGAGGTGGGTGTGCAGCCGGACGCCCTTCTCGCGCGCCAGTTCGGCGGACCGGACGAGCAGGTCGCGGGTGACGGAGAACGGCGAGCACGGTGCGACCGAGATCCGCAGCATCGAGGCGAACGAGGCGTCGTGGTGGCGGTCGATGGCCGCCGCGGTCTCGGTGAGGATCGTGTCGAGGTCCTCGACGACCTCGTCCGGCGGGAGGCCGCCCTGCGACGCGCCCCGGTCCATCGAGCCGCGGCACGGCTGGAACCGGACGCCGAGCTCCGCGGCCGCCTCGATCTCGGCGGCGAACAGGTCGCCGCGCCCGCGCGGGAACAGGTAGTGGTGGTCGGACGCGGTCGTGCAGCCGGACTTGGCGAGCCAGCCGAGCCCGGCGCTCGCGGCGCCCGCGACGACCTCGGCGTCCATCTTCGACCACGGCTTGTAGAGCGTGGTGAGCCACTCGAACAGCGTGCTGTCGGTGGCAAGGCCCTGGCTCGCCCACTGGTACAGGTGGTGGTGCGCGTTGACGAGGCCGGGGGTGGCGAGGCAGCCGGTCCCGTCGATCCGGTCGGCGCCCGCGACGTCCGGGGCGGGGCCGGCGCCGACGGCGGTGATCCGGTCGCCCTCGATCACGAGGTGCCCGCCGGGGTGCTCGTCCCCGGACACGGTCACGACGTGCGCGTTCTCGATGATGGTCGTCACGTGAGTGCAGCCTTTCGCCGGGCCGCCAGCCGCACCGCGTCGAGGATCTTCTCGTAGCCGGTGCAGCGGCACAGGTTGCCGGCCAGCGCCTCGCGGATCTCGGCGTCGGACGGCGCGGGGTTGCGTGCGATCAGGTCATGGGACTGGACGATCAGGCCGGGCGTGCAGAACCCGCACTGGACTGCGCCCGCCTCCAGGAACGCCTGCTGCACGGGATCGAGGCGCTCGTCACCCGGCCGCCCCTCCGCCAGGCCCTCGACGGTGCGGACCTCGCGCCCCTCGACCTGGCCCGCCGCGACGAGGCACGCGCAGGCCGGGACGCCGTCCAGGTAGACCGTGCAGGAGCCGCATTCGCCCTGCTCGCAGGCGTTCTTCGAACCGGGGAGCCCCATCCGCTCCCGCAGCATGTAGAGCAGGCTCTCGCCCTCCCACACATCGTCGACGGTCTCCTGCGAGCCGTTGACGGTGACGTTGACGCGCATCAGGACGCCTCCCTTCGCTTCGCGCGGTGCTCGTTCCAGGCCCAGGTCAGCGTGCGGCGCGCCATCACCGCCAGGGCGTGCCTGCGGTAGCCGGCGGTGCCGCGCACGTCGTCGATCGGCGCGGCGGCCTCGCGGACCAGCTCGCCGAACCGCCGCGCCGCCGCGTCGGGCAGCGGGCCGCGGCCGTCCCAGTCGAGTTCGCCGGAGATGAACTCCTCGGCGGCGGTGGCGCGGCGCGGCGTGGGGGCGGCGGAGCCGACGCCGGTGCCGACGCGGCGCTCGCCTGGATGCAGCGCGACCGCGAACGAGCACACCGCGATCACCATCGCGTTCCGCGTGCCGATCTTGGAGAAGTACTGCGGGCCGGGCGCGGGCGCGGTCCAGACCGCGCGGATCAGCTCGTCCGGCTCCAGCGCGTTCCGCTTCACGCCCAGGTAGAACCCGGTCGCCGGGATCATCCGGACGCCGCGCTCCGCCGACTCCACCTCGATCACCGCGTCCCCCGCCAGCAGCGGCGGATGGCTGTCGCCCGCAGGCGACGCGGCGCCGAGGTTGCCGCCGATCGAGCCGCGGTTGCGGATCTGCGGGGAGCCGACCGTCCGGGACGCCTGGGCCAGGCCCGGCAGCCGGTCCCCCAGCTCGCGGATCACCCGCGCGTACGGGACGCCGGCGCCGATCCGGAGGCGGCCGTCCGCCTCGTCCCACTCGGCCAGCTCCCGGACCCGGTTCAGGTCCAGCAGCGCCGCCGGCCGGTGCACGTCGAAGTTGATCTCCACCATGACGTCGGTGCCGCCCTGGATCGGCAGCGCCGCCGGCGTCTCGCGCTTCGCGGCCAGGGCGTCCGCCCAGGTCGCCGGGCGCAGGAACTCCATGCCGTCTCCTCACTGCCACGCGGACGGGGCGTCCGGGGCGTCGTCGGTGAGCACGGTGCCCTCGATCAGCCCGTACGGGCGGTCCGCCGCGAAGTAGACCTCGTTGTCGTTGTCCATCCCGAAGGGCTCCAGGTCGACCAGGAAGTGGTGCTTGTTCGGCATCGACATCCGCACCTCGCACAGCTCCGGCCGCTCCTCCAGCACCCGGCGGCCCATCGCGTAGAGCGTCTGCTGCAGCGACAGGCTGTGCGTCGTCGCGAACGCGTCCAGCAGGGCGGCGCGGGCGGCCGCGTACGACCCGTCCCAGTCCGAGCCGGTGCCGCGATGCCGCCACTGCGCCGTCACCGCCGTCGCGAGGATGCGGTCGTCGGTCGGTTCGAGGGTCGTGAACTCGTCCTGGACGAACCCGTGGAACTCGCTGCCGGTCGAGTTCAGGACGGTCAGGTCCGTCAGGCCGGACACCACCGACTCGGCGCCGTCCGAGCCGTCGCTGTGCACCAGCGCCGTCCGGACCTCCGTCCCGCCCCGGACGAACGAGTGCGGGCCGGTGATCCGGTCCCACGCGTACTCTTCGATCCGCACGCGGGCGTGGTGCACGGTCGGCTGCGAGTCCACGAAATGCCGCGCCAGCAGCAGCCCGAACTCCTCCGGTTCCCCGATCCCGTACTTCTTCGCGAACGCGAACACGGTGTTCTTCTGCGTGTCCGTCGTCAGGACGGCGGAGTTGTCGCCGGTCAGGTGCACGTCGTCCATGTCGCCGGACAGGAACACCCCGACGTTCAGGTCCCGGATGCGGTGCGTCCCGCCGTCCCGGGTGACGCGGACGACGCGGACCTCCGCCTTCCCGTAGCGGTTCGGGCCGAGAACGATGGCCATCGGGCTAGCTCCCTCGGTAGGTCGAGTAGGCGAACGGGCTCAGCAGCAGCGGGACGTGGTAGTGCCGGCCGGCGTCGTCGATCGTGAACGCGACGGTGACCTCCGGGTAGAAGTCGGACAGTCCGGACGTGTCGAACGTCAGCCGGTGCACGCCCGCGCCCGGCTCGGCGCCCCACTCCTTGATGCGGCCGTCGGCGTCGGTGCGGGCCGCGGCGACCGGCGTCCACGTCCCGTCCGGCTCCCGCCGGTCGAGCCTGACCGCGACCCCCGCCGCCGGCAGGCCCTTCGCCGCGTCCAGCACGTGCGTCGACAGGCTCATCGCTCCCCCTCCGGTCCGCCGGCGAGCCTGGCCAGCCGCAGATCGACGATCTTCGCCAGCTCCCCCCGGACGGCCGCCCGCTCGGCCTCGTCGCCGTTGCCCAGGCGCTCGCGCAGCGCGGCGAGCATCTCGGCGGCGCTCAGGCCGGTGGCGCAGATGAGGAAGACGTGCCCGAACCGCTCCTCGTAGGCCCGGTTGCCCTCCACCAGCGCCGCCCGCAGCTCCGCCGCCGCCGCGTCCATCCCGGACTGCTCGCCCCGCGACCACGCCGCCTCCCGCCCCTCGCCGCGCGCCCGGTCACCGATCCGGGGATGCGCGGCGAGCGCCTCCTCGACATCGGCCCAGTCCAGGCCCGCGAGCGCCGCCGCCGAGGCGGCCCGGAGCTCCGCGAGGTCCGCGTACGGCCGTCCTGCCGCGACCTCGGCCGCCCAGCGGCGGGACGCGCAGCACGCCAGCAGCCCGCCCTCCGTGACGTCGAGCCGTTCCCCCACCGGCGCCTCCCTTCACCGTCGTTCGCGTGTGCGTCGTTCCGTCCGAGTCATTGCCGCCAGTAGATACGGCAACCGGAGACGGGGTGAAGGGACAGGACATCCGAACTGTGACCCTGCTCATGCCGGTGTTTTCGTGCGTTGCTCCAATCGCGGCCGCGGACCGTTGACACCCGGCCCGCCGAACGGTGGGTTAACTGGTCCTATGAAGCTGCGCGCGCTGCTCGACATGCCGGAGCTGCGGCTGGAGGTCGTCACCGGCGGCGACCTGCTGGACCGGGTGATCACCTGGGTGGTCACCACCGACCTGCTGGAACCCGGGCGGTACCTCGGCGGCAAGGAGCTGGTGCTGACCGGCCTGGTCTGGCGGTCCGGACCGGCCGACTCCGAGGTGTTCGTGCGCGCGCTCGCCGAGGCCGGGGTGTCCGCGCTGGCGGCCTGGGACCTCGCCACGGGCACCATCCCCGACGATCTCGTCGACGCGTGCCGCCGGCACCGCATCCCGCTGTTCAAGGTCCCGGAGGACGTGGCGTTCGCGACGGTCACCGAGGAGGTCGTGCGGCACCTGTCCGGCGCGCGCGCCGCCGACCTCACCGCCGTCCTGGACCGGCACCGCCGGCTCGTCGCCGGGATGAGCGAGGGCGCCGGCCTCGGCGCCGTCCTCGACCTCGTCGGCCGCGACCTCGGGATGCGCTGCTGGGTGCTGACCGCAACCGGACGCGTCGTCGCCGGACCGCCCGGCGCCCCCGACGGCGCCGCGCTGGCCCGCGCCTTCCTCACCGCACCGCGGCTCCCGCACCACCTGGCCGCCGCCGGCGTGACGCTCTTCCCGGTGGCGGAGGACACCACCTCCCGCGTCGCGGACTGGTTCGTCGCCTGCGCGGGCGACCACGCCGACTGGCCCGCCGAGCGCCGCGCCCTCACCACCGAGCTCGCCGCGATCGCCGCGCTCGAACGGGCCCGGCTGGACGACCGGCTCAGCGCCGAGGGGCGGCTCGCGCAGGAGCTCGTCCGGCTGGTGGTGTCCGCCGCGGCGGCCGACGAGATCCTCCCGCGGCTGGAGCTGGCCGGGCTCGACCCGCACGCCTCCTACGTCGCGGTCGCCGCCGCCGGGCGCGGGACGCTGCGGCCCGGCGAGCTGCGGTCCGTCCTCGGCGAGGTCATGCCCGTCCCGCGTCCCGTCGTGGGGCTGCTGGACGAGGAGGCCATCGCGCTCGTCCCGGTGCCCGACGCCCCTTGGTCCGCCGCCGGTCCCGCGGCCGGAGGGCCGGTGCCGGACGTCGCCGCGTCGGTCCGGACCGCGCTGGCCGCGCTCGCGCCGGGCCTGGCGGGCGCCGGGATCGCGGTCGGCGTCAGCGACGTCGTCGGGGCCCGCGAGCTGCGGGGAGCCGTGGACGAGGCCCGCTACGCGCGGCGGCTCGCCTCCGGCCGCGCCGACCCGGTGTGCGTCGTCCGGCACGACGAACTCGCCACGCACGTCCTGCTGCTGGCGACCGTTCCGGAGGACGTCCGGCAGATGTTCAAGGTGCGGCTGCTCGACCCGCTGCGCAGATACGACGAGGTGCACAAGGCCGATCTGATCCGCACCCTGGAGACGTTCCTGCAGAACTCCGGGTCATGGACGCGGTGCGCCGAACAACTGCATCTGCACGTCAATTCCGTCCGGTACCGGATCCAGCGCATCCAGGACCTGACCGGCCGCGACCTCGCCCGGCTGGAGGATCGCGTCGACTTCTTCCTCGCGCTCCGGCTCTCCTAACCGCCGCCGATCCACGTGCGGTACGCGATCTGGAGGGCGGCGCGGCGATCGGCGTGGGCGAGGACGTCCACGCTGTCGACCCACTGCTCGACGGACCCGACGTACGGCGGCAGCGCGGCGACCTCGGGATCGGTGATACCGGCGACCAGCTCGGCGGCGACCGCGTCATCCACCGTCCGGTACGGGCGGTCCCAGAACTGGACGACGGCCTTGCCGGGGGCCGGGAGGCCCCGCTCGCGCTGGACGTCCAGCAGGATCTCGGCGGCCTCCGCCAATGCCGCCTCCCTTTCCCGCCATTCAGGCGCGGCCACCGCGACATCGAGCGGGGCCGCCAGACGACGCGCTATGGGCAGTTCCTTGAAGGCCGTACCGCGCCATTTCCCGTACGGCGCCCACTCGCCCGACAGCGCGAAAGCCAGCCGCATCAGATCCTCCGCGACCCGCGCGGCGAGGATCCGCGACCCCGACTCGTCCCCGCGCTCGGCCGCCCGCCCGATGATCGGCATCCACTGGGACGCGCGCCGCCACCACGCCGCCAGGACGTACCGCTCGACGTCCGGCGGACAGCGGCGGAGCGCCTCGCGGATCCCGGCGAGCGACGCCGTCCCGTCCGCGAACACCGGCCCCGCCGTCACCTCCAGGACGCACTGCCCCACCAGGCACAGCCAGTCGAGCATCGACAGCCCGCCGGTCGGGTCGACGCCCAACCGGAACCGGCAGAACGCGGCGACGGTCGAGACCTCCACCTTGTGCGTCGCCGCCTGGTCCCAGGTGACCGGGAACCGCACGGGGCGGCCGCCGTACCGGTCCGGCAGTTCCCGCTCCAGCATCGCCGTCACGTCCGGGACCGCGCCCGCCGCCGCGTCGTCCAGCAGCAGCGTCAGGCGGCAGCCCCAGTCGTGGTCGCGGCTCGTGACGTCGTCGAACCCCAGCACGTCCGAACCGGACCCGAGCCGCGCCGCCGCGTACGGGACGCCGGGGAAGTGCGCGTCCAGCAGCGGCCGCACGAGATCGTCGAAGTACGCGCGGGCCAGGTCCGCGCCCTGCAGATGACCGTCCACCCGCCCACCCCAGCAGACCGGACGGTGACCGGGCCAACCATTTCAGCGCAGCGCGGACCGGCCGGTCGGCGCCAGCCGCAGCACCTGCGGCTCCGGCACGCTGCCGGGAAGCTCCACCTCGCGTGAGGCGATGACGACGACGTGGCCGTCACCCGTCCGGACGGGCAGCGCCGGGAAGTCGTTCTCCGCCTCCAGCGTCGCCAGAGCCAGCGCGTCCGGGCCGTACAGCGGGACGACCTCGTCCAGCATCGACCGCTCGACCTCCGCGAGCCGGTCACCGAACGACCACAGGAACGCGAAGACCGGCCCGCCCGGCTCCTGTGCACCGACCGGCGGCCGCGGGCCCGGCTCGGGAACCGGACGCAGCGGCCGCAGGAGCCGCGCGTCCGACGAGTCCAGCATCGTCGCGTTCGCCTGGTCCCGATGCGCCTTCCACACCGGCCCGAAGTAGAACGCGCGCAGCGCCTCGCCCCGCCCCTCCAGCTCCTCGAACGCCCGGAGCCAGACGAACCTGTCCGGATCGTCCAGGTCCCGGAACTGGCCGAGCACGGTCATGCCGGCCGCCTCCTGCGGCTCGACCAGCTCCCGGTCGAACAGCTCGATCAGCTCGTCCCGCCGCCCCGGGCGCAACCTGTACTGCCGCAACTCGATCACGTTCACGGGCCCAAGCGTCACCGCGGCACCCGGCCGCGCACGACCCGCATCCCGGCCATTTCCCGCCGGATTCGGGCCACTCCGCCGGCCTGGTCAGGACGTGTGGCGGACCAGCGCCGGGACGAGCGCGTCCCACGTCCGCCGGGGAAGCTCGTTGCCCATGCCCGGCAGGACGAGAAGCTCCGCACCGGGGATCTCGGCGGCGAGGGCGCGGCCGTTGCCGAGCGGGAAGAACGGATCGTCCTCCCCGTGCACCACCAGCGCCGGCACGGCGATGGAGCCGAGCCGCTCCCGCCAGCGCGGCGTGCAGTCCATCGCGGCGAACGCCGTCCCCATCAGGTCTCCCCGAAGGGCCTCCCCCGGATCGCGGGACGTGACGTCGGCGCGGTCGTGGATCCGCTCGATCCTCGCCCGCGCCTCCGCCTCGTCGAACCCCGCCCCCGCGAGGTGGCGGGCGTTCCTGACCATGAACTCGACGACCTGCCCGCGGTCGCTCCAGTCGACCGCGGGCGGGTTCATGAAATGCGCCATGAGCTCGGGCGCGTGCTCGGGCAGATCCGGATCGTTCGGCCCCGGCGCGGTCGGCCGGGTCGCGATCAGCGTGAGGCCCGCGACGCGGTCCGGGTGGTCGAGGGCGAGGAGCTGGGCGATCCAGCCGCCGGTCCCGAAGCCGACGACATGCGCCGCCGCGAGCCCGTGCGCGTCCAGCACCCCGGCCGCGTCCGCGACCAGATCACGCAACGTGTAATCGAGCCCCGACGAACCCACCGAAGCCGTCTCGGCCTGTGCGGCTTCAGGCTGGGAGCCGTCACCCAGGTTGGCGGCGGGCTGGTCGGTGGATGGTGCGGTGGTGGAGGGCTGGCCGGTGGATGGGGCGGCGGTGGGTGAGGTGGTGGATGGTGCGGTGGTGGAGGGCTGGCCGGTGGGTGTGGATCGTCCGGTGCCGCGCAGGTCGTAGCGGACGACGAACCGCCGGACCGCCGCCAAGCGCTCACACAGCTCGTCCGGCCAGGTGAGCATCGTGTTGCCGATGAGCAAAAGGGGCGCCTCGGCCGGGTCCCCGAACGTCTCCACGCACAGGGCCGTGCCGTTGACCTTGATGAAGGACTCCATGGAAAGTCAGACCGCCGCCACACCCCCAACTCATCGCGGGCTCGCGAGCGGGTCGAGATCCGGTGGGGCCGTGCGGGCGCTGTTCGGGGGCTGTGTGGGGGCTGTGTGGGGGCTGTGTGGGGGCTGTGTGGGCGTCGCTTCGCCTGGTCTGGCTTCGCATGCTTTGGCTCACCCGTGCGCCATACCGAAATGTTCGATCTAGTCAGGATGATCTACTGGTATCGAACTGTGGGCCTTCGATGTCTACTTGATCTGGACGTTCGGATGGCCTTCTTGGAGGCGTTGAAACTGCTTCCTTGTGGGCAGCGTTCGAGATTTCCACGCATGGGACACGGGTAGACGCGTTTACCCGGGAAAGGGTGTTCGGGTGGTGGGGTGGCGCTTGCGTACGGGGCCGCCCCTCCAAAGTCAAGGGCGCCTTCGGCGTCGCTTCGCGATGGACTTCGTC
>NZ_JBEPCJ010000045.1:0-84058 GCF_040299565.1 Spirillospora sp. NPDC000708 | reverse complement strand
TCGGGCATGCCCGCTGCGCTCGCTGCACTCGCTCCGCGTGCCTGCCCGTGGCGGGGGCTGGGGTTCAAGACGACCGGGGCTGGGGTTCGCGTCGCCGGGCCGCAGGGATGAGACGGCCTGAGCATGGAGTGAACGGTTCGGGCCGGAGCCTGGGAAGGCTCCGGCCCGGACGCGTCATCGCCCCTCAGCGGTTCTTGAACCGCGGGGGGCGTTTCTGCATGGTGGCGGTCATGCCCTCGGCCAGGTCCTCGGTGAAGAAGGCGAGGGCCTGGACGCCGGTCTCCGCCGCGATCTGCCGGCGCAGGCCGGGGACGTCCAGGGACATGTTGAGCAGTTCCTTCGTGCGGCTCAGCCCGTACGGGGACGTGGCGAGCAGCTCGTCGGCGAGCGCCTGCGCGGCGTCGAGGTCGCCGCCCTCCGCGCAGACCTCGGTGACGAGCCCGAGCGCCTCCGCGCGGGCCGCGTCGAGGCGCTGCGCCCGGTAGGCGATCTCCGCGGCCTTCGCCGGGCCGACGAGGCGCGGCAGCAGCCAGGACAGCCCGCAGTCCCCCGCCGACAGGCCGAGGTTCACGAACGGGACGACGAACCGGGTGGTCGGGTCGGCGACCCGCAGGTCGCAGGCCAGCGCCCAGGAGACGCCCATGCCCGCGACCGGGCCGTGCAGCGCCGCGATCACCGGCTGCGGGATCTCCCGCAGCCGCGCGGTGACCTCGCCGCCGCGGGCGATGCCGCGGTAGAGCCGCTGCGCGCGGCCCTCCTCGGCCTCCTGGCCCGGATCGCCCTGGATGTCCATGCCGGAGCAGAAGCCGCGGCCGTCCCCGGTGAGCACCACGACCCGGGTGGACGGGTCGCGCGGCAGCTCGTTGAGGACGTCCAGCATCCGCTCGGTCAGCGCGCCGTCGACGGCGTTCAGCCGCTCCGGGCGGGACAGGGCGATGGTGAGCACCCCGTCCCGCCGGTCGAGCCTGATCCCGTCCAAGGGCTCAGGAGGTCAGCTGCTGGATGAGCGGCCCCATCTGCTCCATCGGGTTCTTGAACACCGCGAGCGGCTCGCTCGCGTTGATCGCGGCCCAGTTGTCGCGGACGGCCTCGACGGAGAGGGTCTCCTTCTGGCCGTAGCCGGGGCCCTCCGCGACGAAGATCTTGGCGATCCGGCCGCCGCCGACGGTGTAGACCTCGCCGGTGTCCTGGTTGGACTCGTGGACCAGGAACGCGACGAGGGGGGTGACCTGGTCGACGCCGAGCTTGTCGGCGAAGTCGGCGGGCAGCAGGTCCTCGGTCATCCGGGTCCAGGCGACCGGCGCGATGGCGTTGGCCTTGATGTCGTACTTGGCGCCCTCCTGCGCGAGGGTCTTGGTGAAGCCGACCAGGCCCATCTTCGCGGTGGCGTAGTTGGCCTGGCCGAAGTTGCCGAACAGGCCGGCGGGCGACGAGGTGTTGACGATGCGGCCGTAGCCGTTCTCGCGCAGGTGCGGCCAGGCGGCGCTGGAGACCAGGAACGAGCCGCGCAGGTGCACGGCGATGACGGCGTCGAACTCCTCGACGGTCATGTTCTTGAACGACCGGTCGCGGAGGATGCCGGCGTTGTTGACCACGATGTCGACCTTGCCGAACGCGTCGAGCGCGGTCTGCACGATCGCCTGCGCGCCCTCGGGGGTCGCGACGTTGTCGGGGTTGGCGACGGCCTCGCCGCCGTTCTTCTTGATCTCGTCCACGACCTCCTGGGCGGGGCCGGCGGAGGCGCCGACACCGGAGCGGTCGCCGCCGAGGTCGTTGACGACGACCTTCGCACCGCGCGCGGCGAGCTCCAGCGCGTGCTGGCGGCCGAGGCCGTGGCCCGCCCCGGTCACGACCGCGACACGGCCGTCGTAGCGCAGTTCCGACATCTCTGTCTCCTCACATCGCACCGACTACGCCCCCAGGTAATCATCCGGGGGTTACCCAGTGGTACCACTGAACCGAATCCCGCTCGGCCGCGGCCCCCTCCGATGCCTCCCCGGCGCGCCGCGCGGGCAAGCACCGTGCTTCGTGGGACTTCAGTGAAACTTGCGGCAAATGCCGCATTCCCCGGGACGTACGGCGTAGTGTCCACACCCACCCGCGCAACCCGGCCCGGTCCGCACAGGTGCCGCCTCGACTTCGGAGGTCCCGTCTCGATGAGCCCTGCCGACGCGTCCAGCGCCCCCCGCCCGTACCGCGTCGTGCAGTGGGCGACCGGCGCGCTCGGCCGCGCGGTGATCCGCGGCGTCCTCGACCGGCCGGGCCTGGAGCTCGCCGGCGTCTGGGTGCACTCGCCCGCCAAGGACGGCGCCGACGCGGGCCTGCTCAGCGGCCGCGCCCCCACCGGCGTCACCGCCACCCGCGACGCCGCCGCCATCCTCGCCCTGGACGCCGACTGCGTCGTCTACGCGCCGGGGCGCACCGGCGACCCGCTCGCCGACCTCGACACCGTCTGCGCGCTGCTGGCCTCCGGCAAGAACGTGATCTCGATGAACGGCCTGGTCTACCCGCAGGCGCACGGCCCCTCCCTGGTCAACGAGCTGGAGCAGGCGTGCAAGCGGGGCTGCTCGTCGGTGCACGGGACCGGCTTCAACACCGGGTTCATGGCGGACGTGATGCCGCTGGTGTTATCCCGGCTGTCGCGCCGGATCACCCACGTCTACTCCCGCGAGTGCTCCGACTTCGCGCGGCACCCGTCCTGGCGGATGGTGCACCACATGGTCGGGTTCGGCCGCGACGAGGAGGCGTTCCTGCGCTCGCTGCGCCCCACCCGCACCGCGATGCGGTCGCTGTACACCGAGAGCCTGCACCTCGTCGCCGCCGGGCTCGGCGTCGACCTCGACGAGATCGACGTGGACGTGGACTACCGGCTCGCCGGCACCGACCTGGAGATCACCGCGGGCCTGATCCCGCGCGGCACGGTCGCCGCGGCGCGCTGGACGTTCAGCGGGCTGGCCGGCGGGCGGCCGGTGATCAGCGTCGAGGTGATCCACAAGGCGGACGCCGCGCGGATCCCCGACTGGGGCGACCCCGGCCACTCGGTGCGGGTGCACGGCCGCCCGTCGATCACGCTGACCACCGACGACGAGTGGGTGTCCGACGAGATCTCCGCCGCCGCGGCGCACGCGCTGAACTCGATCCCCGTCGTGTGCGCGGCCGAGCCCGGCATCCGCACCTACCTGGACCTTCCGCCGGTCACCGGGCGGATGGAGGCCGCCGTTCCGGACGGCCTGTGACCCGGGGGCGGGACGGCTAGGGGAGGGTCTGCTCGACGCGGGACTCCGCGCCGCCGTCGCCGGACCCCGCCTCGGCCTGGTCATCGGCCTCGACCTCGGCCTCCTCCTGGGCCTCCCGGCGGTGCTTGCGGACGCTCCACACCACGATCGCGGCGACCGCGATCACCGCGAGCCCGATCGCGAGGCCGCGCCCGGCCCACTGCGCCGCGCGGTCGAACGCCTCGCCCGCGAAGTAGCCGCCGAGCGTGAACGTGACGACCCAGGTCAGGCCGCCGAGGAAGTTGAACAGCAGGAACTTCGGATACGGCAGCCGGGAGCTGCCCGCCAGGGCGGGCATCAGCGCCCGCAGCAGCGCGGTGAACCGGCCGATGAACACCGCGACGGCGCCGCGCCGCCGGATCAGGTCCTGCGCGCCCTCCACCTTCGCGCGGTGCTTGGACACCGCGCGGATGTCCAGCAGCCGCGGCCCGTACTTCTTGCCGATCTCGTAGCCGACCGAGTCGCCGGCGACGGCCGCGACGACCCCGATGACCAGCAGGAGTGGCAGCGAGAGCGTGCCCTGGCTGGCCAGCACGCCGCCGACCACCACCGCCGTCTCGCCGGGGAACACGAACCCGACGAACAGCGCCGCCTCCGCGAACACCAGCGCGGCGATCAGCCCGTAGACCAGGCCGGGCGGCAGGCCGTCCACCAGGGTGTTGAAAGTCTCGAGCATGGTCCCCCGCCATCTCGTCCGTCCGGGACCGCCTCCGGCTGCCGGCCCCTGCTGCGTGCCATGCGATCGTGCGAGCCCGTTTGGCGCGGGCCGCCGACGGTTATCGTATGCGCGGGGCCGGTGGTCCAGGATCCCCCGGAAGGACGACTTGCCGGTGGCCGGGAAGGCGTGCCGGCCGGCGGCCGCCTCCTCCCAGGGTCCCGCCCGCCTCCCCCGGACGGTCGCACCGCACGGTTGACTTTCGGAAGGAACCGGACATGACCGCACAGGAAGTCGAGCGGGGCCGCTTCGTCCGGCAGCCGAACCGGTTCACGGAGCGGATCACCGCGGACGGTTCGAGCGGATACCCCGTGGAGCCGGGCCGCTACCGGCTGTTCGTCTCCTACGCCTGCCCATGGGCGCACCGCTCGCTGATCGTCCGGCGGCTGCTGGGCCTGGAGGACGCGCTGCCCGTGGCCGTCGTCGACCCGATCAGGGACGAGCGGGGCTGGCGGTTCCCCGACCGCGACCCCGTCACCGGCGCCGTGTTCCTGTCCGAGCTGTACCTGGCGAGCGACCCGTCCTTCGAGGGCCGCTACACCGTCCCGTGCATCTGGGACACCGTCACGGAACGGCTGGTCACCAACGACTTCCCCAACATCACCACGATGCTGGAGACGGAGTTCACCGCGCTCCACGCCCCCGGCGCCCCCGACCTGTACCCGGAGGAGCTGCGCCCGGAGATCGACGAGCTGAACGACCTCGTCTACAACACGGTCAACAACGGCGTCTACAAGGCCGGTTTCGCCACCGCGCAGGACGCCTACGAGGACGCGTTCGACGCCCTCTTCGCCACCTTCGACCGGCTCGAAGAACGGCTCGCGGACCGCCGCTACCTGTTCGGCGACCGGATCACCGAGGCCGACGTCCGCCTCTACCCGACGCTCGCCCGCTTCGACGCCGTCTACTACTCGCACTTCAAGTGCAACCAGCGCCGCCTCGTCGACCATCCCCACCTGTGGGCCTACGCCCGCGACCTTTACTCGATCCCCGCGTTCGGCGGGACGACGAACTTCGACCACATCAAGCGGCACTACTACGTGACGCAGCGCAACATCAACCCGTCCGGGGTCGTCCCGAAGGGCCCGCTCGTCGACTGGACGGCCCCGCACGGCCGCGACGCGCGCACCGGGGGCTGACACCGGGAACCGAACGCCGCTCGCTTCACGTCGTACCGGTCGGATCCCGTCGTTATGCTGGCGGATCTCCGGAACGATCACGATGTGAGAGGCAGTACCCCCGACAATGCGCAGCCAGTTCTTCGGAAACATGGACCAGGGGCAGCAGCTCCCCGGCCACTTCGCCCTCCAGAACTCCAAGATGCTCCGCGTCCACCTCAACGGTGACGTCCTCGCCCGGCAGGGCTCCATGGTCGCCTTCCAGGGCCAGATGGAGTTCGACTACGAGGGCGCCGGAGGCATCGGCAAGTTCATCAAGAAGGCCGTCACCGGCGAGGGCGTCCCGCTGATGCGCGTCCGCGGCCAGGGCCTGCTCTTCGTCGCGCACGACGCCGCCGACATCCACCTCTTCTACCTGGAGAACGAGGGCCTGACCGTCAACGGCGCCAACATCCTGGCCTACGACTCGCACCTGCAGTCCGACATCCAGCGCGTCCAGGGCGCCGGCATCGCCGCGGGCGGCCTGTTCAACACCACCCTCCAGGGCACCGGCTTCGTCGCGCTCACCACGCACGGCACCCCGGTCATGCTCGACTGCGGCCGCGCCCCGACGTTCGCCGACGGCCAGTCCGCGGTGGCGTGGAGCACCAGCCTCCAGGTCGGCGTCAACCGCACCTTCAAGGCCGCCGCGCTCATCGGCCGCGGCAGCGGCGAGGCCATGCAGCTGGCCTACCAGGGCCAGGGCTTCGTCCTCGTCCAGGCCAGCGAGGGCCCCACCGTCCCGCCGCACACCCACTGAGCCGGGCCGGCGGCGGGTGACCTCCGTCACCTTTCGGACGGCGGATCTTGTCGGAGGCGCGGCCTCGGCTTCGGCAAGATCCCTGTGGCCGTGGGGGAATGGGGTGCAATCGCAACGCGCTGGCATGGGAAGAGGTCAAGTGCGAGTAGCCTTGATAGGTCTCTTATCTCACCTGCGAGCTGCGGAAGAGGGCGATCTCCGCCGTGTCGACAGAGTCGTCGCAAACTAGTGCCGACCCAAAGATCACAGATTTCGGTGCCAACGAGTGGCTGGTCGACGAGCTGTACCAGAAGTACCTCGAAGACCCCAACTCGGTTGACGAAGCCTGGTGGAACTTCTTCGCGGACTACCAGCCGGGCACCCGGCCCGGGTCCGTGACCCCCGCGTCCCCCGGCGCACCCCAGACGAGCACCGGAACGGCGGCCGGCGCGGCCGCCAACGGCACCGCGGCCGCCCCGCCGACACCGCAGCCTCCGGTGTCGCCGCCTAAGGCCCCCGCCAAGCCGGCCGACAAGGCCGCCAAGCCGGCGCCGAAGGCGGACAAGCCGGCGCCGCCGCCGGTGCCGGCGGGCGCCGAGGAGGTCCGGCTGCGCGGCGTCGCCGCCCGGACGGCCACCAACATGGAGGCCAGCCTCGCGGTGCCGACCGCGACCAGCGTGCGCGCCGTCCCGGCCAAGCTGCTGATCGACAACCGCATCGTCATCAACAACCACCTCAAGCGCGGCCGCGGCGGGAAGGTCTCCTTCACGCACCTGATCGGCTACGCGATCGTCAAGGCGCTCGCGGCGATGCCGGAGATGAACGCCGCGTACACCGAGGTGGACGGCAAGCCGGTGCTGGTCCGGCCCGAGCACGTCAACTTCGGGCTGGCGATCGACCTGCAGAAGCCGGACGGCTCCCGGCAGCTGGTCGTGCCGAGCATCAAGGCCGCCGAGACGCTGGACTTCCGCCAGTTCTGGGCCGCCTACGAGGAGATCGTCCGCAAGGCGCGCGGCAACAAGCTGACCATTGAGGACTACCAGGGCACCACGATCAGCCTGACGAACCCGGGCACGATCGGAACGGTGCACTCGGTGCCGCGGCTGATGCCCGGCCAGGGCACGATCATCGGCGTCGGCGCCATGGAGTACCCGGCCGAGTTCGCGGGGGCGTCCACCGACACGCTGGCCCGGATGGGGATCAGCAAGGTGATGACGCTGACCTCCACCTACGACCACCGGATCATCCAGGGCGCCCAGTCCGGCGACTTCCTGCGCCGCATCCACGAGCTGCTGCTCGGCGAGGACGGCTTCTACGACGAGATCTTCGAGGCGCTGCGCATCCCGTACGAGCCGGTGCGCTGGGTCAAGGACATCTCCGCCGGCCACGAGGACGACGTCGCCAAGATCGCCCGGGTGCACGAGCTGATCCACGCCTACCGGGTCCGCGGCCACCTGATGGCCGACACCGACCCGCTGGAGTACAAGCAGCGCCGCCACCCCGACCTCGACATCCTCAAGCACGGCCTCACCCTGTGGGACCTGGAGCGCGAGTTCGCGACCGGCGGGTTCGGCGGCAAGCCGACCATGAAGCTGCGCGACATCCTCGGCGTGCTGCGGATGGCGTACTGCCGGACGGTCGGCATCGAGTACATGCACATCCAGGACCCGGAGGAGCGCGCCTGGATCCAGGAGCGCGTCGAGGTCCCGCACGACAAGCCGTCCCGCGAGGAGCAGCTGCACGTCCTGCGCCGGCTGAACAGCGCCGAGGCGTTCGAGACGTTCCTGCAGACCAAGTTCGTCGGGCAGAAGCGGTTCTCGCTGGAGGGCGGCGAGTCCGTCATCCCGCTGCTGGACTCGGTGATCTCCGCGGCGGCGAAGGCCAGCCTGGACGAGGTCGTCATCGGGATGGCGCACCGCGGCCGGCTGAACGTGCTCGCCAACATCGTCGGCAAGTCCTACGGGCAGATCTTCGGCGAGTTCGAGGGCAACCTCGACCCGCGCAGCGCGCAGGGCTCCGGCGACGTGAAGTACCACCTGGGCGCGTCCGGCGACTTCGTCGCCGACGACGGCTCGAAGATCCACACCGAGCTGGTCGCGAACCCGTCCCACCTGGAGACGGTCGACCCGGTGCTGGAGGGCGTCGTCCGCGCCAAGCAGGACCTCCTCGACGTCGGCGAGGCCGGGTTCACGGTGCTGCCGATCCTGATCCACGGCGACGCCGCGTTCGCCGGGCAGGGCGTGGTGGCCGAGACGCTGAACCTGTCGCAGCTGCGCGGCTACCGCACCGGCGGCACCGTGCACGTGATCATCAACAACCAGGTCGGCTTCACCACCGCGCCGGAGTACTCGCGGTCCAGCGTGTACGCCACCGACGTGGCCCGGATGATCCAGGCGCCGATCTTCCACGTCAACGGCGACGACCCGGAGGCGTGCGCGCGGGTGGCACGGCTGGCGTTCGAGTACCGGCAGACGTTCAAGAAGGACGTCGTCATCGACATGGTCTGCTACCGGCGCCGGGGCCACAACGAGGGCGAGAACCCCTCGTTCACCCAGCCGCTGATGTACGACCTGATCGACGCCAAGCGCTCGGTGCGCAAGCTGTACACCGAAGCGCTGATCGGCCGCGGCGACATCACCGTCGAGGAGGCCGAGCAGGCGCTGCGCGACTACCAGGAGCAGCTGGAGCGGGCGTTCACCGAGACCCGCGAGGCCGTGAAGAAGCCCCTGGAGCCGGGCTCGGTCGTCAAGCCGGACGTCGAGGAGCGCATCCCGATCGACCACGGCGGGGCCGGCACGGCGATCCCGCAGGAGACCGTCAAGCGGATCATCGAGACGCAGGTCAGCCTGCCGGAGGGGTTCACCCCGCACCCGCGGCTGCAGCCGATCCTGCAGCGCCGCGCGCAGATGATCGAGGACGACGCGATCGACTGGGCGACCGGCGAGCTGCTGGCGATGGGCTCGCTGCTGATGGACGGCCACCCGGTCCGGCTCGTCGGGCAGGACACCCGGCGCGGCACGTTCGGGCAGCGGCACGCGGTGCTCGTCGACCGCAAGACCGGCGAGGAGTACACCCCGCTCAAGCAGTTCGGGCAGGGCGTGTCGAAGTTCTACGTGCACGACTCGCTACTCAGCGAGTACGCGGCGATGGGCTTCGAGTACGGCTACTCGATGACCCGCCCGGACGCGCTGGTCGCGTGGGAGGCGCAGTTCGGCGACTTCGCCAACGGCGCCCAGTCGGTGGTGGACGAGTACATCTCGTCCGGCGAGCAGAAGTGGGGCCAGCGCTCCAGCCTGGTGCTGCTGCTGCCGCACGGCTACGAGGGGCAGGGCCCCGACCACTCGTCCGCGCGGATCGAGCGGTACCTGCAGCTGTGCGCGCAGGACAACATGACGGTCGCCTACCCGACGACGCCGGCGAACTACTTCCACCTGCTGCGCTGGCAGGTGCTGTCCGGCCGGGGCAAGCCGCTCGTGGTGTTCACGCCGAAGTCGCTGCTGCGGCTGAAGGCGGCGACGTCGCCGGTCGAGCAGATCACCGACGGCGCGTTCCAGCCGGTCATCCCGGAGGCCGACCCGGCCATCGACCCGGCGGGCGTGAAGCGGGTGCTGCTCACCACCGGCAAGATCTACTACGACGTGGCGAAGGCGCGCGACGCCGCGGGCGCCAACGACACCGCGATCGTGCGGGTCGAGCGGCTGTACCCGCCGCCGGTCGACGAGATCAGGGCGGAGCTGGCCAAGTACCCGGCCGGCGTCGAGGTGGTCTTCGTCCAGGACGAGCCGGCGAACATGGGCGCCTGGCCGTTCATGGCGCTGAAGCTGCCGCACCACATCGAGGGGCTGAAGATGTCGCGGGTGTCGCGCCCGGCGTCGTCCTCGCCCGCCGTCGGCTCGGCCAAGCTGCACCAGGCCGAGCAGGAGGCGCTGCTGTCCAGGCTGTTCTGACGCTCTGGTGAGCTGACGGGCAGGCCGTGTCGCTCCGCGTCCCGCCGCCGTGGCGGTGGGACGCGGAGCGACTGCGTTAGAGGGAACCCATCACATGTACTTCACCGATCGGGGCATCGAGGAGCTCGCCGAGCGCCGCGGGGCGGAGGAGGTCAGCCTGACGTGGCTGGCCGAGCGGCTCCGCGAGTTCGTCGACCTGAACCCCGAGTTCGAGACGCCGGTGGAACGCCTCGCCACCTGGCTGGCCCGCCTCGACGACGAGGACGAGGACTGACGCCGCGCTGACGCGCGCCGGGTGCGGCGGGGGCGGAGCGCCGGGGTTCGCGATACATCTTGACTTTTGAGTGACGCGACATATCGTGTTACTCGAAGGAAACCCTCGGACGAAGGGCATGAGGCGATGCCGCGCTGGACGATCGACGAACCGACCACGCTCGACTTCGACGGCGTGGTCACGCTGCGCACGACGCTGATCGCCGGCACCGTCTCCGTGCTCGCCTCCGACGAGCGCCCGTCCGTCATGATCAGCGAGGTCGAGGGGCCGCCGCTGGTGATCGCGCACGAGGCCGGGATGCTGACCATCGCGCACGACCGGCTCCTGGAGGGCGTGCTCAGCTGGCTGCGCACCCGCAACGCCCGCGCCGCGATCACGGTGACCGTCCCGCACGACTGCCCCGTCACCGTCAACCTGGTGTCCGCCGACGCGGTGATCACGGGGCTGACCGCCCGCACGTCCATCAAGTGCGCGTCCGGCGGCATCACGCTGGACGGGGTGACCGGCGCGGTCGACGCCAACACGGTGTCCGGCGACATCGAGGCGCAGGGCCTGGACGGCACGGTGTCGTTCACCTCCGTCTCCGGCGACCTGGCGCTGGCCGGCGGCGCGGTCGAGCAGCTCACCGCCCGCACCGTCAGCGGCCGCATCGCCGCCGACGTCGACCTGGTCGGCGACGGGCGGGTGGAGGTCAACACGGTCTCCGGCGAGGTCGCGCTGCGGATCCCCGAGTCCGCCGGGGCGCGGGTGACGCTGAACGCGGCGGCCGGCCGGATCGAGACGTCCTTCCCCGAGCTCGGCCGCACCGACCGGGCCGTCGCCACCACCGTCTCCGGCAAGATCGGCGACGGGTCGGGCCGGCTGTCGGTCAACTCGGTGTCCGGCTCGATCACCCTCCTCGGCCGCGACGACGCGGCCCCGGAGATCAGCACCCCGCGAATGGAGAAGTGAGTTGAGCCCCGTTTTCGGCCACGGCCGGCTCCGCCTGTACCTGCTGAAGCTGCTGGAGGAGAGCCCGCGGCACGGCTACGAGGTGATCCGGATCCTGCAGGACCGGTTCCTCGGGGTGTACTCGCCCTCCCCCGGGACGATCTATCCGCGGCTGGCCCGGCTGGAGGCCGAGGGCCTGGTCACCCACGAGGTCGTCAAGGGCAAGAAGGTGTACTCGCTGACCGACAAGGGCCGCGAGGAGCTGGAGCGCCGGATGGACGAGCTGGCCGAGCTGGAGGAGGAGATCACCGCGTCCGCGCAGGAGTTCGCGCGCGGTGTGCAGCAGGACGTCCGGCAGACCGTCAGGTCGCTGCGCGAGGAGCTGACGCAGGCCGCGCGGACGATGCGCGACCAGGGGAAGACCACGTCCAAGGAGGCGTGGAAGGAGACCACCGACCGGCAGAAGGACGAGTGGCGGCGGCAGAAGGACTTCTGGCGCGAGCAGAAGCAGGCGTGGAAGGAGGAGTGGCGGCAGAACTGGGAGGACGCCTGGAAGACGGCGACCGGCAGCCGCGAGGACATCGCCCGCCTGAAGCTGGAGCGCCTGCTGCGCCGGTTCGTCGAGGACGTCCGGAAGGCCGCGAAGCGGTCCCGCCTCAGCGACGACGACCTGGCCGCCGTCCAGACCCTGCTGGACGAGACCCGCGACCGCCTGCGCACCGAGATCCTCGACCGAGACCGAGACCGCGACTGACCGTCCCCTCCGCCGCCGAGGCGCGGCGGGCCGCCGTCAGGGACGCCGCGTGACGACGGCCCGCCGCGGCGGTCACGGGGTGAAGACGATCTTGCCGAAGAGGTCGCCCTCCTCCATCGCGGCGAAGCCGTCGCGCGCCCGCGACAGCGGCAGCGTCCGGTCGATCAGCGGTCGGGTGCCGGTCTTCACCAGGAACCGCGCGAGCCGTTCGAGCTGCTCCCGGGTGCCCATCGTGGAGCCGACGACCTGGAGCTGCAGGAAGAACACCCGGTTCAGCTCCGCCGGGGGCACCTGGCCGCTGGTGGCGCCGGACACCACGATCCGGCCGCCCGGCCGCAGCGACTTCAGCGAGTGCGACCACGTCGCCTGGCCGACGGTCTCGATGACCGAGTCGACCCGCTCCGGCAGCCGCGCGCCGGACTCCACGGCGACGTCCGCGCCGAGCTCCAGGGCGCGCTTGCGCTTGGCCTCGCTGCGGCTCGTCGCGAACACCCGGAACCCGGCCGCCGACGCCAGCGCGATCGCGGCGGTCGCGACGCCGCCGCCCGCGCCCTGCACCAGCACCGTCGCGCCGGGCTGGAGCCCCGCCTTGTCGAACAGCATCCGGTAGGCGGTCAGCCACGCCGTCGGCAGGCACGCGGCCTCCTCGAACGACAGCTCCGCCGGCTTGCGGACGAGGTTGCGGCGCGGCACCGCGACCTTCCCGGCGAGCGTCCCCTGGTGCAGCTCCGACAGCAGCGACCGCTTCGGGTCGAGGGTCTCGTCGCCGCCGCCGCGCTCCGGGTCGCCGATCACCGAGTGCACGATGACCTCGTTGCCGTCCTCGTCGACGCCGGCGGCGTCGCAGCCGAGGATCATCGGGAGCCGGTCGGCGGGGAGCCCGACGCCGCGCAGCGACCACAGGTCGTGGTGGTTGAGCGCGGTGGCCTTCACCGTGACGGTCGTCCAGCCGTCCGGCACCTCGGGATCGGGCCGCTCGCCCAGCGTCAGCCCGTTCAGCGGATTGTCTGCGTCGATCTGTGTGGCCGTGACAGCGAACATGAACGCACACTAACCGCCCGGCCGGGACGCCGGACGACCCGCCCCCACCGGGGGACGGGCCGTCCGGAACGCGTTCCGCGGACTCCGGGGCGGACCCCGGAGCGCCGGGGCCACCGCCCCGGGCGCGGAGTCAGAGCACCTTGGACAGGAAGTCCTGCGTGCGCTGGTGCCGCGGGTTCGCGAGCACCTCGCGGGGCGTGCCCTTCTCCACGACGACGCCGCCGTCCATGAAGACGAGCGAGTCGCCGACCTCGCGGGCGAAGCCCATCTCGTGGGTGACGACGATCATCGTCATGCCGTCCACCGCGAGCTGCTTCATGACCTCCAGCACCTCGCCGACCAGCTCCGGGTCGAGCGCCGAGGTCGGCTCGTCGAACAGCATCAGCGCCGGTTCCATCGCCAGCGCCCGCGCGATCGCGACGCGCTGCTGCTGCCCGCCGGACAGCTGCGAGGGGTAGCTGCGCGCCTTGTCGGCGAGCCCGACCCGCTCCAGCAGCGCGACGGCCGCCTCCCGCGCCTTCGCCCGGGGGATCCGCCGGACCTGGACCGGCGCCTCCATGACGTTCTCCAGCGCCGTCATGTGCGGGAACAGGTTGAAGCGCTGGAACACCATGCCGATGTCGCGGCGCTGCGCGGCGACCTCGCTCTCGCGCAGCTCGTGCAGCTTGCCGCCGCGCTCCCGGTAGCCGACCAGGTGCCCGTTCACCCACAGCCGCCCGGCGTTGATCTTCTCCAGGTGGTTGATGCAGCGCAGGAACGTCGACTTGCCGGACCCGGACGGGCCGATGACGCACATCACCTCGCCCGGCATGACCTCCAGGTCGATGCCCTTGAGCACGTCCAGCCGGCCGAAGGACTTGCAGACGCCCTCGGACCGCACCATCGGCCCGCCGGACGAGGCGGTGGGCACGGCGCCCGGGGGCACGTCGTCCGCGGGCTCCGCGCCGGACTTGTCCAGGCTCGGTCCGCTCATCGTTCCCTCCCCTCCACCGTTTCCCGGTAGGCGCGCCGGGAGTTGCGCATCCCCGCCCACATCCGCTCCAGCATCGTCTGCCGCTGCGCGGTGCCGCGCCCGAAGTAGCGCTCCAGGTAGAACTGCCCGACCGTGAGGATCGACGTCATGATCAGGTACCAGATGCTGGCCAGGAGCAGCAGCGGGATCGTCTGGTACGTCCGGCCGTAGATGATCTGCACCGAGTACAGCAGCTCGGGCACCGCGATCACCGACACCAGCGAGGACGTCTTCAGCATCGAGATCGTCTCGTTGCCGGTCGGCGGGATGATCACCCGCATCGCCTGCGGCAGCACGATCCGCCGCATCGTCTTGGCGCGGCTCATGCCGAGCGCGCTCGCCGCCTCCGCCTGGCCCTGGTCGACCGACAGGATCCCGGCCCGCACGATCTCCGACATGTACGCCGCCTCGTTCAGCCCCAGCCCGAGGCAGCCCGCGACGAACGGGGTGATCAGCGAGTTCGCGTCGAAGTGCGCGAACGTCGGGCCGAACGGGATGCCGATGGACAGCTGCGGCACGAGGGCCTTGATGAACGCCCACAGCAGGATCTGCACCAGCACGGGGGTGCCGCGGAACGCCCAGATGTACAGCCAGGCGGACCCGGAGATCAGCGGGTTCGGGGACAGCCGCATGATCGCCAGCAGCACGCCGCCGACCACGCCCATCACCATCGCGATGGCGGTCAGCTCCAGCGTCTTGCCGATGCCGGTCATCACCGCGGTGATGGTGAAGTTCTGGCCGATGACGTCCCAGCCGAAGTTGGGGTTGTTGACGACGCTGTAGACCGCCCACACCGCGATGTACGCGATGATCACCGCGGCGACCCAGCGTCCCCAGTGGCGCACGGGGACGGCCCGGATCTCCTCGGGCCGGCCCTCGCGCGACGTCTCGTCCGTGACAGTCATCCGGTCAGCTCGTGGCGCCGTTGATCTGCGGCGAGGTGTTGGCCCCGCTGGTGATGCCCCACTTGTCGAGGATCTTGTTGTACGTGCCGTCGGCCTGCAGCGCCTTCAGCGCGCCGAGGATCGCGTCCTTGGTGGTGCCGAGCTGCTTGCCGACCGCGATGCCGTACGGGGCGGTGTCGTAGGTCGCGCCGGACACCTCGAACTGGCCGCCGGACTGCTTGGCCGCGTAGTCGATGACGGGCGAGTCCGCCAGCACCGCGTCCGCGCGGCCGCTGCTCAGCGCCAGGTTCGCGCCGTTCTGGTCCGGGTAGGGCTGGCCGACCGGACCGGGCTTGCCGGCGTCCTTGCACTTCTTCGTCCGCGTGCCGAGGCCCTTGGCCGCGTCGACCGTGGACGACACCTCGTCGTTCTGGACGGTGCCCTTCTCGACCGCGACCTTCTTGCCGCACAGCGACAGGTCGTCCGGCTTGAGGTTCTGCGGGTTGCCCTTCTTGA
Source organism: Spirillospora sp. NPDC000708 (assembly GCF_040299565.1). Lineage (NCBI taxonomy): Bacteria > Bacillati > Actinomycetota > Actinomycetes > Streptosporangiales > Thermomonosporaceae > Spirillospora > Spirillospora sp. NPDC000708. Next base: position 68,814 of record NZ_JBEPCJ010000045.1, on the reverse strand, counting down.
CCATCAGCGCGGAGCCGGCGGTGAAGTAGGTGACGAAGTCGACCGTCTTCTCCCGCTCCTTGCTGTCGGTGAAGGAGGACATGCCGAGCTGGTACTGGCCGGACTTGATGCCCGGGATGATCGCGTCGAAGCCGGCCTTCTGGAAGGCGAACTCGACGCCGAGCTTCTTGCCCAGCGCCTTCCCGAGGTCGAGGTCCATGCCGATCAGCGTCTTGTTGTCGGTGTCGTAGAACTCGTTGGGCGCGTACGACGGGTCGGTCCCGACGGTGATCTTGCCGGCGGACTTGACGTCCGGGGCCAGCTTGGCGTTCAGCGAGGCGTCCTGGGTGATGCCGGAGAAGATGTCCCCGACGGACTTGGTCGGCGCGGCGGCGCCGCCACCGGAACCGTTGTCGTCGCCACAGGCCGACAGGGCGAGGGCGCCTGTCAGCACGAGCGCGCCCGCCGCGAGGGCGTGGCGGCGCAGAGAACCAGTGATCACAGGTCCCCCTCCAGAGGTCGCATCGGATCCGCACGGATCCTGAGGTCAAGTGCACATTTTGGCGCACACCAGGGCCGATGCGGATAAAGGGTGCGACACAATCGGACAACGAGGCAGCCCGGCACCCCCGTCGCCACCTCGAGCTCCAGCACTCTACGCCATGATCCGCGCACCGTCCGCGACGATCAGTGACGGTCGCCACCGCCCCGCGCCCCGGATCGGCGGGACCCCGTGTGGCACAATCGGACAACGGGTGACCCCCGTACGTCGCGAGATGTCCACCAGGTGACGGCCACCAGACCACACCACCGCGGCGGCATCGCCCGAAAGCCAACTTTCACTGACAGGGGTCGCTGTGGCTGCCGAGCCCATTCCCACCGAACCGCTCTCACTGGACGACGATCCGGCCTTCCCGCTGCACCGCGGCGGCAAGCTCGAGATGCGGTCGACCATCCCGGTCCGCAACAAGGACGATCTGTCCCTCGCCTACACGCCCGGCGTCGCCCGGGTCTGCACCGCCATCGCCGACAACCCCGAGCTCGCCTACGACTACACCTGGACGTCCAAGGTCGTCGCCGTCGTCACCGACGGCACCGCCGTCCTCGGCCTCGGCGACATCGGCCCGGCCGCGTCCATGCCCGTCATGGAGGGCAAGTCGCTGCTGTTCAAGGAGTTCGCCGACGTCGACTCCGTGCCGATCGCGTTGAACTGCACCGGCGTCGACGAGATCGTCGACACCGTGATCCGGCTGGCGCCGAGCTTCGGCGGCATCAACCTCGAGGACATCAGCGCCCCCCGCTGCTTCGAGATCGAGGACCGGCTCCGCGAGGCCCTCGACATCCCCGTCTTCCACGACGACCAGCACGGCACCGCGATCGTCGCGCTCGCCGCGCTGAAGAACGCCGCCCGCTTCGTCGGCAAGCCGCTGTCGGAGCTGCGCGCCGTCGTGGCCGGCGCCGGCGCGTCCGGCATCGCCGTCTCGCAGATCCTCATCGAGGCCGGCATCGGCGACATCGCGCTGTCCGACAGCAAGGGCCTCATCCACGAGGGCCGCGACGGCCTCAACCCCGTCAAGCAGCGGATCGCCGCGATCACCAACCGGTCGCACCTGAAGGGCTCCACCGAGGAGGCGCTGCGCGGCGCCGACGTGTTCATCGGCCTGTCCGGGAGCACCGTCCACGAGTCGTGCGTCGCCACCATGTCCGACGGCGCGATCGTGTTCGCGCTGTCCAACCCCACCCCCGAGGTGCACCCGGAGGTCGCGCGCCGGCACGCCAAGGTCGTCGCGACCGGCCGCAGCGACTTCCCCAACCAGATCAACAACGTGCTCGCCTTCCCCGGCATCTTCCGCGGCGCGCTCGACGTCCGCGCGCACTCCATCACCGAGGGCATGAAGCTGGCCGCCGCGAACGCGCTGGCGGACATCGTCGGCGACGACCTCACCGCCGACTACATCATCCCCAACCCGTTCGACGACCGGGTCGCGCCCGCCGTCACCGCCGCGGTCGCCGCGCAGGCCCGCGCCGAGGGCGTCAACCGCATCTGATCCGCCCCGCTCCGCCGCGCCTCGCGCCGGGCCGCGCTCCCCACCCGCGGGGCGCGGACCGCGCCTCCTCCTACCGCCCGTCCACGGCCCGACCGGCCCCCGGACGGACGGACGCGCGCCGCCACGGCCAGTACCGGGCCACGACGCGGCCGAGGACGTGGCCGTCCGGGACGGCACCGAAGTCCCAGCTGTCGCGGCGGCCGCGGGCGCGCTGGTTGTCGCTCTCCAGCCACCAGCCGGTCCCCGACCGGTGCGCCACCCGCTTGACGATCAGCACGTCCGCCCGCTCCGGGTGCCTCGCGACGACGACGTCCCCGGGGCGGGGCCGGACGCCCGCCAGCACCACCAGCCAGTCCCCCGGCGCGAGCGCGGGCAGCATCGAGTCGCCGTCCACGGCGACCGTCCGCAGCCGCCCGCGCGTCCCGGCCAGCGCCAGCAGCAGCGCACCGCCGAGCGTCCAGGCCACCGGGTGGCGCATCCGCATCGCTCTCCTCGCCTTCGTGCACGGGCGCTTTCGCGCGGCGGGCCGCATAGTCGCGCGGCCACGGGTACATCTCACCGCTGGAAGGGGTTCCGGGTCGCGCCGCGGTCCGGGTCCTAGGCCGAAATACCGAGCGCCCTGGCCGGACGGGCCCCGGGGCACAAGGGTAATGTCGGTGACCTGAGCATGATCCGCAACGAGGGAAGGGAATCGCAGGTGTTCAAGCTTCTGCGCCCGAAGACCACGGTCTCCGCGCACTGCGACCTGCCGTGTGGCGTCTACGACCCGGCGCAGGCCAGGATCGAGGCCGAGTCGGTCAAGGCGATCTGCGAGAAGTACGCGGCCAACGAGGACCCGGAGTTCCGCGCCCGCGCGATCCTGATCAAGGAGCAGCGCTCCGAGCTGGTCAAGCACCACCTGTGGGTGCTGTGGACCGACTACTTCAAGCCGCCGCACTTCGAGAAGTACCCCCAGCTGCACCAGCTGTTCAACGAGGCGACCAAGCTCGCCGGCGCCTCCGGCACCAAGGGCAGCATGGACCCGAAGGTCGCCGACGACCTGCTCGGCAAGATCTCGGAGATCGACAAGATCTTCTGGGAGACGAAGCAGGGCTGACCAGCCTGAACACCGAGGCCCGGCCCCCGCGGGGGCCGGGCCTCGGTCGTTGCGTCAGGAGCGGGCGAGCTTGGTGAGGGCGTCCCCGGTGAGGCGGTAGGTGGTCCACTCGTCCTGGGGGCGCGCGCCGAGCGACCGGTAGAAGCCGATAGCGGGCTCGTTCCAGTCGAGGACGTCCCACTCGACGCGCTCGTAGCCCCGCTCGTCGGCGATGCGGGCGAGCTCGGTGAGCAGCGCCTTGCCGTGGCCGTGGCCGCGGACGGCCGGGTCGACGAACAGGTCCTCCAGGTGGATGCCGTGCGTGCCGTTCCACGTCGAGAATGTGAGGAACCACACGGCGAACCCCGCGACCCGGCCCTCGTGCTCGGCGATGAGCACGTGGACGCGCGGGTCGTCGCCGAAGAGCCTCGCGTGCAGCTGCTCCTCGGTGGCCTTCACCTCGTGCAGGGCGCGCTCGTACTCCGCCAGCTCGCGGATGAGCCGGAGGATCGCGGGGACGTCGTCGGGGACGGCTGGGCGGATCATGCCGGAAAGGCTATGCCAGGCCGCCGCGTGCGCCATCCCCGGCCAGAGCGCACCCGGCGGCGCCTCCAGCGGCGCCTCCGGATCTATAGGCCGACCAGCCGCTCGTCCGGGTCTAGAGGGCGACCAGCGGCTTGTCCGGGTCTGCCCACCGCTGGTTCGGGACGAGCGGGTACCAGCCGGGGCGGCCCGGGTCGCGGTCGTAGGGGTAGCCGCCGAGCTCGCGGTAGAGCTCGGCGTACTCGGCGACCTTGTCGCGGTCGAGCGTGACGCCGAGGCCGGGCCCGGACGGCACCGCGATCCGCCCGTCCGCGTACCGGAACGGGCCGCCCTCGATGACGTCGCCGGCGAGGTGGTGGTAGTGCGCGTCGGCGGCGTAGGTGAGGTTCGGCAGGACGGCGCCGAGGTGGAGCATGGTGGCGAGCTGGATGCCGAGCTCCCCCGACGAGTGGACCGACACCCCGAGCTGGAAGGTGTCGCAGATCCCGGCCGCCTTGACGCACGCGCGGATGCCGCCCCAGAACGTGGTGTCGAGGAGCACCACGTCCACGGCGCGGTGCAGCACGTTGGTGGCGAGCTGCTCGAAGTTCACGACGACGGTGTTGGTGGCCAGCGGCGTCGGCGTCTTCTCGCGCACGAGCCGGAGCCCCTCCAGGCCCCAGACGGGGTCTTCGAGGTAGTCGTTGTTCATGTGCTCGATGGCCTTCGCGAACCGGAGCCCCTCGTCGAGGCTCAGCACCGCGTTGGGGTCGTAGCGCAGCCGGTCGCCGGGGAACGCCTCGGCGAGCGCCCGGTAGCACTCCAGCTCGTAGCCGGGCGGGAAGACGCCGCCCTTCAGCTTGTGGACGGCGAAGCCGTGCCGCTCCTTGAGGTCGCGGGCGTGCGCGACGAGCTGCTCGGGGGTGCGGACCTCCGGCGTCCGGCCGTCCGCGCCCGGGTAGCGGTAGAAGAGGTAGGACGCGAACGGGACGCTGTCGCGGACCCGGCCGCCGAGCAGGTCGTGGACGGGGACGCCGAGGTGCTTGCCGACCAGGTCGAGGCAGGCGAACTCGATGGCGGCGAGCATCTGGGTGCGGTTGTTGTAGAGGCTCGCCGTCGGGTTCGCGATCTTGAAGCGGAGGGCCTCCAGCTCGAACGGGTCGTGCCCCTCCAGGTAGGGCGCGAGGGCGCGGAACGCGTCCTCGGCGCTCTGCCCGCCGCCGCCCATCTCGCCGAGCCCGACGAGGCCGTTGTCCGCCTCGACCTCGACGATCGTGCGGACGAAGCGCCCCCAGTGCGCGCCGTTGCTGTGCAGCAGCGGCGCCTCCAGCGGGACCGCGACGGTCGTGGCCCGGATGCCGGTGATCTTCATTCGGTGTTCCCCTTCACCGTGACGGCGGCGATCCCGCAGGCGGGCAGGCGGACGGTCGCGGCGCCGTCGCGGACGGGCGCCTCGGCGGCGTCGCGGCCGAGGCCGGAGTCGACGATCGCGCGGCGCATCCCGGGGACGGTCAGCGTCGTCTCCACGGGCGCGGCGGCGAGCGAGCGGAGCCGGACGACCAGGTCGGCGCCGTTCCGCCCGATCGAGGTGACCTGCACGTCGGGGTCGTCGACCGACGCGAACGCCTCGGCCGGCGCGGCGGGCGCGGTCCCGGCGCCGGTCGTCAGCGTCGCGACGAACGGGTCGGTGAGCCCGGCGGCGGCGAGGGCGCCGAGCCGCCGGCCCGGGAGCCCGCCGGCGGCGGACGCGACCGCGTACCGGAAGGTGGTCTCGCCCTGCTGCTGGGACGGGAAGTTGGTGTCCCAGATGTTGTTCAGCGCCCAGGAGTAGACCGTCGCGGGCTCGTCGTCGACGGTGGGCGGGAACGGCGCGTACGGCATGTGGATGGAGCCGAACTGGACGAGCGGCGCCTCCAGCGTCGCCCACGCCACGGTCAGGTCGGGGTCCTCGAACGCGACCCAGTGCCGGATCGGGCGCATGTGCTCGGCCGATCCGGGGACGCTGGGCACGCCGGTGCCGCCGACGCCGCCGGTCAGCTCCCACGCGGCGGGCGGCCCGCCGGCCGCGAAGGGGAAGGCGAAGAACACCGCCTCCTTGGTCGCGGTGGGCTGTTTGCCGAGCTGGAAGCGCAGGTCGAGGCGCGGCACGCCCGCGTGCAGGTCGAGGGTCGTGCGGATCCAGTCGACGCCCTTTCCGGTGAGCTCCACGATGAGGCGTTCTCCCACCGGGGTGCGTTCACACCTGACGACGGCGGCGTGCCGGCCGAGGGCCCGGTCGCCGAGGAGCGTCCGGTCGTGGACGAGCATGTGCCCGGACATGTGGTTGAAGTGGGGCGCGGTGGCGTACCGGTCGTAGACGTACTGCCCGAACCCGGCGGCGGCGTCGGCGTTGACCAGTTCGCGGCCGGCGGCCTTGTCGAAGACGGAGGAGAGGTGGCCTTCGGCGAGGTCGTAGGTGACGCGGTAGTACTCGTTCTCGATCACCCCGTCGCGGCCGAGGTCGACGGGGCCGGGCGCGGGGGCCTCGCCGCGCACGACGTCCAGCCGCACGCGTCCCATGCCGGGGACGTCCGGGACGACCGCCTCCAGGTGGCGGCCGATGGGGCGGGTCGGCCACTCGTCGGGGTCGACCTCCTCCTCGTGGTGCGGCAGCGGTTCGCCGGTGCGGGCGTCGAGCAGCGTCACGGGGACGTCGACGGGCACCACGTCGCGCGGCAGGAAGGCGCGGACGACGTCGGTGCGGGCGGCGGACCCGGGGTTCAGGACGGCGAACGAGGCGAGCGCGCCCGGCGCGGGTGCGAGCGCGGCGCCGAACCGCCGCGCCCCGGCCTGCAGCAGGTCGAGGGCGTCGTCGTAGGACTGGTAGCCGACCGCGGACTTGCGGGTCCACTGGAGGCCGCCGGAGTCGGTGCCCTCCTCGGCGTCCTCCCACGGGTTGGCGGCGCCCCAGGTGTGCTCGTCGAACAGCGCGGCCTTGTCGTAGGCGTCGTCGAGGCCCTCGGCCTCGGCGCCGGCGAGGGCGTGCAGGGTCTCGGCGGTGCGCAGGACGTTCTGGGCGCGCCGGACGTGGCCGAGCGGGCGGGCGCCGGAGCCGAGCCCGTCGGCCCACCAGTCGGTCCAGTCGCCCTCGTGGACCTGGAGCCGGTCGTGGTGGTGCTCCTCGACGTGCGCGAAGAAGTCGGCGTTCGTCGCCATCCGCAGCCGCGGGTACTCCCAGGTCGCGTTCCAGCGCAGCGCGATGTCGGCGGGCATGATCGACGGGCCGGCGTTGTCGGCGTGCGCGCCCTGCACCCGCAGGTGCACGGCGTCGAGGACGTCGGGGGCCTTGTCGGCGCCGACCTGGCCGGGGGCCGCGTACCAGCCGAAGGTGCCCGGCCCGTACGGGTAGGGCCGCTCGGCGAGGGAGGACAGGTAGCGCGGGAGCAGGTCCTCGGCGAGGTCGTAGCCGTCGACCAGCCCGACGGTGTTGCCCTCCATGTAGGCCATGCCGTGCGGGGTGTCGGTGAACCACACGATCAGCTCGCGGCCGCTCGGCGCCCGCCAGCGGAACGGGCGGCCGAGCTTGTCGCCGCCGGTGATGTAGGGGACGGAGCGTCCCGCCCAGTTGTGCGCCGCCGCGAGGTACCGGACGCCCGCGGCGTTGAGCGCGTCGACGACGCCGACGACCGCGCCCGGGATGTCGGTGTGCATCGCCGAGCGGACGTCGATGCCGTGCCGGTCCCGCAGGTCTTCGACGAACCGGAGCTGCCGGTACAGCTCGTCGGTCGAGCACGCCTCGGTGTGCAATTGCATGGGGAACGCGGTGACCTCGATGTTCCCGCTCCGGGTCCGGTCGACGAACTCGGCGACCTGGTCGTCCGGCCGGGTGGCGAGCCAGCGCAGCGCGGGCAGCGACGACTCCACCGACCAGCGGAACCGGGCGTCGTCGGGCCGGCCGTCGGTCTCCCGGGACAGCCGCAGCGCCGCGTCCAGGTAGTCCAGGTGGTGGCGCAGCACGGTGCCCTGGGTGTCGGTGTAGCCGATGTCCAGGTGCGAGTGGTGGACGACGAAGACGCTCCACTTGCGCTGCGGGGTGACGTCGAGGGGGGCGGCGCCGACGAGGCCCGCGCCGTCCCGCACCTCCAGCGTGAGGCGGCGCGGGGCGTCGACGGCCGGGACGAGCAGGGTCGTCCGGCCCCCGTCGTCGGTGCGCTCCTCGGCGTCGCCGAGCCGCAGCGTCAGCCCGGGGCCCGCCTCGATCCGGACGGCCTGCCGGAGCGCGCCGGCCGCGTCCCGCCTGAACAGCGGGAGCACCGCCGCCCGCACCGACAGCCCGCGGACCGCGAGCACCTCCGCGGAGGTGTCGTGGCGGAGGGCGGCGCGGATTCCGTCGTAGTCCGGGGAACCGAGGCTCTCCGTCAGGAGCCGACTGGTCATCCGTGTCCTCTCAGAATGACTGTGACCGTGGGTCAGAACTGGGCGAGCGTCAGCCCGCGGGTGAACAGCCGCTGCGTCGCCAGGAAGAGCACGACCGTGGGGAGCGAGACCACGAGCCCGGCGGCCAGCGCGACCGGGACGGGCGTCCCGGCGTACACGTCGGTGGTGAGCGCCGACAGCTCCGCCCAGACCGGCCGCACGTTGTCGGACTGCGCCAGCGTCAGCCCGAACAGCAGGTCGTTCCAGACGTAGGTGAACTCGAGGATGAACACCGCGGCCAGCGCGGCCGACGACAGCGGCAGGTAGATGCGCCAGAAGATGCGGAACGTGGACGCGCCGTCCAGCCGCGCCGCCTCGAAGATCGAGACGGCCACCGAGCCGAAGAAGTTGCGCATCACCAGCGCGGCGAGCGGGACGCTGATCGCGGTGTGGACCAGCACCAGGCCCATCTGGTTGTCGTAGAGCGACACCTTGCTGTAGCCGACGAACAGCGGCACCAGCAGCATCTGGAACGGCACGACGGTGCCCGCGAAGATCACGATGAACCAGAGGAAGCCGAACCGGACGCGCAGCACCACGATCGCGTACCCGGCGAGCGCGCCGAACAGCACGGCGAGCGCCGGCGCGACCAGGCTGTAGATCGCGGTGCTGCCGATGGTGGCGCCGACGTCGGTGCGGCTCCACGCCTCGGAGATGTTGTCGAACAGGCCGACCGACCCGGGCGGCTTCACCGCGTCGGACGGGTCGTAGTCGCCGGCGGGGCGGACGGCGTTCGCGACGATCAGGTACGTCGGGAACAGCCACACCAGACCGAGGACGATCAGCACGGCGCGGCGCATCAGGAGCCCTCCCTGGCGAGCTGGTGGCGCAGGTAGACGTAGGAGGCGAGGCCGGTGACGGTGGTGAGCGCCACCGCGATCGCCGACCCGTACCCGTACTCGTCGGCGACGAAGACCTGGCGGTACATGGTGACCGCGAGGGTCTCGGAGGTGCGGCCGGGGCCGCCCTGCGTCATCACCCAGACGATGTCGAACGTCTTCAGGCTCGCGACCAGCGCCAGCCCGAACACGACGGTGGTGAGCGGCCGCATCAGCGGCCAGATGACGTGCCGGAACAGCTGCCATCCGGACGCGCCGTCGATGCGGGCGGCCTCGATGGGCGCGCGCGGGATCGACTGGAGGCCGACGACGAACAGCAGCATGTTGACGCCGAGCTGCTGCCACGCCCACACCACGATCATCGCGAGGGTGTTGCGGGGGCCGTCCTGCAGGAACTCGGTGTGGCCGCCGGGCATGCCGAGGAACGACAGCACCTGGTTGGCCATGCCGTCGGGCTGCAGGATGAAGCCCCAGATGAGGCCGAGGCCGGCGCCGGACATGGCGTACGGGATGAGGAACGGCAGCCGGTACCACGCGCCGCCCTTGATGTTGTACGACAGCACGGCGACCAGCAGGCCGAGCCCGACCGGCAGGATCGTGGTGCCCGCGACCCACAGCAGGGTGTTGCGGACGGAGGTGAGCAGCGCCTCGTCCTGGAACAGCCGCCGGTAGTTGTCGAGCCCGGTGAACTTCGGCGACCCGAGCCCGTCGTAGCTGGTGAGGCTCAGGTACGCCGTCCACAGGAACGGCAGGTAGATGAGCACCGCGACGAAGAGGACGGCCGGGGTGAGGTAGGCGTGCCGGAACCGGCCGTGCATCGCGAACCCGCTCGGGAGGCGCCCGCCTCCCCCGCCGCGCTGGTGCCCGCCGTGCGCGCGGCGGTGCGGGGTCCTCGCGCGCACGGCGGTCGTCTGGTCGGTCATCGGTTCAGCTTCCGGCCTTGTGGGTCTTCCAGTAGTCCTCGTTGGCCTTCTGGATGTCCTTGAGGACCGACATGTACGAGCCGGGCTTGCTGAGGAAGCCGTCGAACCCGCTGAGCGCGGCCGTCAGGACGGGTGCGGGCGCGGCCTCGAAGTAGCGGAGCACGAGCCGGTTCCCGCCGTTCGCGGCCTCCTTGGTGATCTTGTCCAGCTCCGGGTCGGCGATCTTGACCTTGGGGTTGCCGGACACGTCGCCGCGCGCGTTGGCCCACTTCTCCTGCGCGGCGGGGGTCACCCACCACTTCAGGTACTTGGTGCTGCCGGCGGCGTCGGGCGCCTTGCGCAGCGAGCACAGCGGCCCGCTCTCGAAGATCAGCGACCGCTTCGGCAGGGACGGCTGGACGTTCGGGATCAGGAAGAACCCGTAGTCGGTGCCGAGCTTGAGGCCGCGCTGGGTCATGCTGGTGTTGAACCAGGTGCCGCTGATGACCATGGCGGCGTCGCCGGCCTTGAAGTGGTCGGCGGGGTCGGCCTTGTCGCCGGGGTTGGAGAAGTAGCCGGAGTCGATCATCGACTTCCACTGCTCCATCACCTTGACCACGCCGGGGTCGGTGTAGGAGGCCTGGCCGGTGGACAGCCGCTCGTACAGGTCGGGGTCCGTGCCGGCGAGCAGCTGCTCGAACCAGGCGAACGAGAACAGCGAGGTGGGCGTGGTCTGGTTGAACGGGACCTGGCCCTTGCCCTTCAGCGTCTGGGCGATCTTCATCAGGTCGGCCCAGGTGCCGGGCGGCGCCAGCCCGTACTTCGCGAAGATCTTCTTGTTGTAGAACATGCCCCAGTACCCGGTGTTCAGCGGCACGCAGTACTGCTTGCCGCCGACCGTGTAGTACTTGGCGAGGTCCTGGGTGAGGTCGCCGCTCTTGATGGCGTCCTGCCAGATCGACGTCGTCTCGGCGACCTGGTTCTGCGCGACGATCTCCTCCAGGCGCCCGCCGGTCTGCCAGGTGAACAGGTCCGGCTTGACCTTGGTGCGGAACGAGGACTTGATGAACGCGGTGTAGGTGGGCTCGTCGGTGTACCCGACGGGCTTCATGTCCAGCCCGGTCTGCTGCTTGCCCAGCGCGCTCATCTGCTCGAAGAAGGGCTTCCACGCGCCCTTGTCGTTGTAGAGCCTGAGCCCGGACTTCGACCCTCCCGAGTCGTTGCCCGAGGCGCAGCCCGCGACCGCGGCCAGCGCCGCGGCCGCCGCGAGGACGGCGGTCGTGCGCATGCGCATCGACGGCATGGGGGCCTCCCTGGTTCGTGGGGTGGTTGGAGGTCGGCTGACGGTGTTCCGGTGTGCGGACGGTGGTGGGGTGCGGAGGTGGTGGGGGTGGGATGGGGCGGGGTGTCGCTGGTCGAGGGTGCGCCGAAGGGGACCGCGGGCCCTGAGCGGGCGGGCGGCCGGTGACGGGCGGTGGGTCGTGGGGCGGTCGGAAAGGGTGTCGCCGCTGGGTCGGGCGAGCGGGTGGGTCAGGCGAGCCGGGACGCGATGACCTTCGTGACGTCGCGCAGGTGGGCGCGCATCAGCTCCTCGGCGCGTTCGGCGTCGCCGGCCTCGATGGCACCGAGGATGGCCCGGTGGTCCTCGTGGTCGCGGCGCCGGTCGTCGAAGATCCGCAGTATCTCCCGCTGCTCGGCGCCGTGCACCGACAGCAGCGAGTCGATGACCTCGCCGAGCACCGCGTTGCCGGACGCGTGCGCGGTGGCGCGGTGGAAGGACATGTTCGCCGCGTCCAGCTCGGCGTCCTCGCCCTCCAGGTGCCGGCCCGCCTGGTCCAGGCCGGCGCGCAGCCGCTTCAGGTCGCCGGGTTCGGCGCGGCGGGCGGCCATCGCCGCGAGCGGGGGTTCGATGAGCAGCCGGGCGTCCAGGAGCTGGAGGAGCTGGTCGCCCTGCAGGGGCCGGACGTTCGGGTTGGGGATGACGACCCGTTCCAGGTCGGCGCCGACGTAGATGCCGGAGCCGTGCCGCATCTGGACGGCGCCGGTGGCCTCCAGCCGGCGGAGCGCCTCGCGGAGCGTGGGGGTGGTCACCGCGAAGCGCTCGGACAGCTCCCGCGCCGAGGGCAGCCGGTCGCCGGGACGCAGCCCGCCGGAGCGGATCAGCTCCAGCACGCGCTCGGTGAGCGCGTCGGAGAGGCTGGGCCGGGCCACATCCTTGGACATTCGTTACCTCGTTCACTCCCGGAAGAAGTCAAGTCATCTAATCACTTGATGTACCGGGATGTCCAGGGTCGAGGGGGTGTCCCGGCTCGAGAAGGAACGCCCGGCGCAGCGCCGCGTGCTGGTCGGCGAGCGCCCGGCGCGCCACCGCCGCCGACAGGACGCCGTCGAAGCCGTGGTAGGCGCCCGGCACGTGCCGCAGCTCGACCGGCACGCCGGCCTCGATCATCCGCAGCGCGTACGCGAGGTCCTCGTCGCGCAGCGGATCGGCCTCGGCCGCCAGCACGTACGCGGGCGGCAGCCCGGACAGGTCCCGCGCCCGGGCCGGGGCGGCGTACACGGGTGTCTCCCAGCCCGGCGTCCCCCGGTCCGGGCCGAGGTAGTGGCGCCACATCTGCTCCACCTCGCCCCGGTTGAACAGCGGCGGCTCGGTGTAGGCCCGCATCGACGGGGTGTCCATGCGGTCGTCGAGCACCGGGTAGAGCAGCAGCTGGAAGGCGAGCGGCGGCCCGCCCTCGTCGCGCGCCCGCAGCGCCACCGCCGCCGCCAGCCCGCCGCCCGCGCTGCCGCCGCCGACCGCGATCCGGCCGGGATCGGCGCCGAGTTCGGCCGCGTGCGCGTGCGTCCAGGCGGTCGCGGCCCAGGCGTCCTCGAACGGCGCGGGGAACGGATGCTCGGGCGCGAGGCGGTAGTCCACCGACACCACGACGATGCCGAGCTCCGCGGCGAAGCCGAGGCAGCGGCGGTGCTCGTTGCCCAGGTCGCCGGTGACGAACCCGCCGCCGTGGAAGTACACCAGGGCCGGACCGGCGGGCCGCCGCGGCCGGTAGACCCGCACGGGCACGCCGCCGGGGACCGTCCGGTCGACGACGTCCACGCGCGCGTCGGCCGCCGGCTCCCCCGACAGCGTGGCCGCCAGGTCCCGCATCGCGGCGCGCGCCTTGACCGGGTCGGCGAGGCTTACATACGGCATCCCGCCGAGCGCCTCGGACAGTTCGGGATCCATCGGATCAGCCCGTCACGGGGACGTCGACGAAGCGCGGGCGGTAGATGCTCACGTCGCGGTACACGTCCCGCGTCGGCCCCGTGGTCGTGTCGAGGCTGTTGACGTTGTACGACACCACGAGCCTGTTCGCCGTCGTGAGCGAGGCGTGCGCGTGCGCGTTGTAGGTGTAGACGTCCGGGTCGCCGTACGAGCCGAACGGCCCGCCCTCGGGCGTGTTGTAGACGGTCTTCTCGTCGGTGAACGGCCCGGCCGGCGAGCAGGACAGGTACGTGTCGATCTGCGCGCTGAACGCGTCCTTGGTGTCCTGCGTGAGCAGGATGTAGAAGTTCCCGCGCTTGCTCACGCTGAACTCGTTGGACACGCCACCCAGCACCTCCACGGCCGCCGACTCCGACGGCGACCAGGCGCCGCCCGCCGCCAGGTAGCTCCACGTCCCGCGCAGGTCGGTGCCCGCCACCCGCGCGACGTACATGTGCTTGCCGCCCGAGCCGAGGTCCTCGGTGCCGTAGACGTAGGTGTAGCCGCCGTCCCGCAGCAGCGCCGACCCCCACATGACGCCGCTGCCGGACGGCAGCGAGGTCACCGAGGTCGGCCGGGTGAGGTCGCTCGTGGAGAACCGCGCGAGGACGTTGGCGTCCCACGTCACGTCCAGGTCGCCGGACCCGACCTTGTACTCGCGGTACGGCTGCTGGATCTCGCCGCCGTTCATCGTCATGTCGCCCGCCCAGTAGACGTGCGACGCGTCGCGCGGCGGCAGCAGGGCCGCCGGGTTCGCGGCGGTGCCGCCGTGCGCGGTCCCGGTCAGCGCGCCGGCCGCCGACCGCACGACGAACGTGTTGTTCACGAACGGGGTCGTGCCGCCGTCGGCGACGGCCATCGGCCGGGACCCGTCCGCGTTGACCTTGCCGAGGAAGGTGTCGGAGAAGCCGAACACCGTCCGGCCGTCCGGCAGCTTCACCGAGTAGGTGCTGTCGGCGCCGGTCCAGTCGTCCAGCAGCGCGTTGCCGTTGCCGTACGAGGTGAACTGCGCGTTCAGCGACGTGTCGGGCGTCGCCGTCCCGAACGTCGGCGCGGCGCTCCCGCCGCAGGTCAGAGCGGCGGCATGGGCCGCGGCCGAGGGTGCGAGCAGTGCGGTCGCGGCCAGCGTCGAAGCCGCGGCCGCACGAACGAGAAGACGCATGCGGACCTTCCTGGGGGTGTCAGAGGTCGAACGCGCTGATGTGCCAGCGGCCGAGGTTCGCCACGAAGGCCGTGGTGCCCCGGAACGCGAGGTTCGTCGGGTGGCAGAGCAGGTGGGCGGTGGGGTCGCGGACGACCGTCTCCGGCCGCCCGTCCGGGGTGAGCCGCAGCACCTCGCTGGGCTCGTAGAGGCCGACGTAGAGCAGGCCGTCGGGGCCGAACGCGATGCCGTCGGGGACCGTGCCGGGCAGCTCGGCGACCGTCGTGCGGTCGCCCGCGGTGCCGTCCGCCCGGATCTCGACGCGGGTGATCCCGGGCAGGAACGACTCGGCGACGTACAGGGCCGACTCGTCCGGCGCCAGCGCGAGGCCGTTGGCGAACGCCATCGGACGCTCGTCCCAGACCTCGCCGGTGCCGTCCGGCCCGTAGCGGAACACCGAGGGCCCGGGGGCGTCGATCTGCCGGCTGTCGGAGACGTAGATCCGGCCGTCCGCGTCGATCACCGGGTAGTTGGGGTTGGCGAAGCGGTGGCCGTCCGCGCCGTCCGCGAACAGCGACACCTCGCCCGAGGCCAGCTCCAGCCGGAACACGCCGGGATGCTGGATGTCGCAGATGTACAGGTGGGTGGCGGACGCGTCGAACGCGATGCCGAGCACGAACCCGTGGGTGGTCGCGACCTGCTCGACGCTCCCGCCCTCCGGGTCGACGCGGAAGATCTGGCCGGCCTCCCCGCCGCACCAGACGCTGCCGTCGGGATGGACCGCGACGCACTCGGGGTGGTCGAGGCGCGGGCTGCTGAACAGGCCGTCGAAGAAGACGCGGGCGGCGGGCATTCAGACCTCCGGGAGTGCGGCGGGGTTGCGGGCGAGCAGGCCGCCGTCGACGCGGTGCTCGGCCCCGGTGATGAACGAGGAGCGCGGGCCGGCGAGGAACGCCACCACCTCGGCGACCTCCTCCGCCCGCGCGACGCGGCCCAGCGGATGCGCCCGGCCCCACTCGGCGACCTGGTCGTCCTGGCTCGTCCCGCCGCGGAACAGGTCGGCGGCCCAGCGCAGCATCGGGGTGTCGACGGAGCCGGGGCACACGACGTTGGCGCGGATGCCGTCGGCGGCGTGGTCCAGCGCCATCGCCCGGGTGAGCCCGTTGATCGCGGCCTTGCTCGCGGTGTAGGCGGCGACCCGGTCCTGCGACGCGAACGCCTGGACCGACGACACCGTGACGATCGTTCCGCCGCCGCGCCGCCGCAGCTCCGGGACGGCCGCCTTGCAGACCAGGAAGACGCCCTTGAGGTTGACGTCGAGGACCTCGTCCCACAGCTCCTCGGGGGTGTCCTCGACCGTCCCGTACCGCTGGATCCCGGCGGAGGTGACGACGGTGTCGAGCCCGCCGTGCGCGTCGACCGCGCGGCCGACGAGGCCGCGCATCTGCGCGGCGTCGGTGACGTCGGCGACGACGCCGGTCACGTCCAGGCCGGCGCCGCGCAGCTCCGCCTCGGCGGCGCGGACGCCGTCCTCGTCGACGCCGCAGAAGACGACCGCGGCTCCGTCCTCCGCGAGCCGCCGCACCACCGCCCGGCCGATGCCGAGCGACCCTCCGGTGACCACGGCGACCTTGCCGGCGAACTCCCCGCCGCCTGCCCTCATCGCGCTTCCTCCCCCTCGATCACGGCCGCGCGCAGCCACAGCGGCCTGGTCTCGTGCGGCCGCAGGGTGAGCGCCGACCCGTTGCGCACCGCCTCGGCGAGGCCCTCCGTCGGCCGTCCGGCGAACGGTTCGAGCCCCACCACGTACGCGCGGCCCCACCAGGGCGCCTCGCGGGTCGCGCCGAGCTCCCGCCACAGCCACAGGTCCGGCAGGACGGCCGCGTCCCAGCGGACCCGCAGGCCGAGGCCCGCGTCCGGGTCGATGATCTCGTAGCGGCCGTCCCGGAACCCCGACAGGTAGTGGATGTCGCTCGGCGCGCCGCGCTCGGGGACGACCGCCAGCTCCGGCCCCGCCGCCACCCCGTCCGGGAACCGGATCCGGTGCCCGGGGCGCAGGAACGGGGCGCCGAAGACGATGTGGTGGCCCCACATCACCTCCAGCTCCACCCCCGACTCGTTGGTCAGCTCCTCGTCGACGCGCAGCTCCGCCTCGCCGGACGCCAGCCGGAACGTCTTCACCACGCGCAGCGGCACGCGCCGCGCCCGCACGGTCAGCCGCACCGCGACCTCGGACGGGTCGTCGGCCGCGATCTCGACGTCCCAGGGCAGCCCGGCGACCTCGCCGTGCTGCGCCAGCGCGGCGCCGCGGTAGGTGCTCGGCTCGCCGCCGTTGGGCAGCACCTCCTGCCAGCCGCCCTCGTAGTGGTCGAGGAACGCGGCCACGTCGTCGCCCGCGCCGCCTGCCACGTCGCGCGGGTTGCGGATCCCGTCCGGCGCGAGCCAGACGAAGTCCATGTCGCGCCGCTTGTAGCAGAACTCGGCGACGTCGCCGCCCTTGTCCGCCAGGACGGTCACGCGCAGCAGCTCGTTCTCCAGCACGACGGCGCGCATCCCGAACCAGGTGATCTCGTGCAGGCGCGCGCCCCAGTTGCGGGCCGGGCGATGCCGTCGGTACGCCATCGTCAGCCGAACTTCAGGTCGACGAAGCGGGGCCGGTAGATGGTGACGTCCTTGTAGTGGTCGGTGTTGACGAAGCTGTTGACGTTGTAGGACACGACGACGCTGCCGGGGCGGCTCAGCTCCGGGTGGGCGTGCGCGTTGTAGGTGAAGACGTTGGGGTTGCCGTAGCTGCCGTTCGCGCCGGTCTCGGGCGTCGAGTAGACGGTGGTCTTGCCGGTGAACGGGCCCTGCGGCGAGCACGAGAAGTACGCGACGATGTTCGTGTTGAACTTCTCGGTGGTGTCCTGGGTGATGAGCATGTAGGCGCCGCCCATGCGGGTGACGCTGTACTCGTTGGCGACCCCGTCCATGATCCGCGCGGAGTCGGCCTCGTTCGGCGACCAGGCGCCGCCGCCCGCGTAGAACTCCCACGGCCTGGTCAGGTCGGTGCCGCGGACGCGGGCCAGGTGCATGTACTTGGTGTCGCCGAGGTCCTCGACGCCGTAGACGTAGATCATGCCGCCCGACCGCTCCAGCCAGGACGCCCAGGAGATCCCCTTGGACGACGGGATCGCGGTCACACCGACGGGCGCGGACAGCCGGTCCGGCCGGAACTTCGCGACGACGTTGCGGAGCCAGCGCCAGTCCCAGATGCCGGGCCCGAACCGCTCGTACTCCTGGTAGGTCACCTGGACCTTGCCGCCGGCGGTGATCGCGTCGCCGGCCCAGTACCAGTGCTTGTCGTCGCGCGGCGGCATCACGGCCTTCGGCTGCTCGCGGGTGCCGCCGTGCACGGTGCTGAGCCGGTCGCCGGACTTCACCACGAACGAGTTGTTGATGAACGGGGTGGTGCCGCCCTCCTCGACCACCGGCGACCGGCCGCCGTCGGCGTCGACCTTGCCGAGGAAGGTGTCGGAGAACACGAACGCCACCCGCCCGCCGGGCAGGGTGGTGGAGAACGTGCCGTCCGCGCCGGTCCAGTCGTCGGTCCGGCGGTTGTCGTTCCCGTAGCGGGTGAACAGGGTGTTCAGCCCGGCGTCCGGCGCCGAGCTCCGGAAGGCGGGGGTCGGCGTGCCGCCGCACGCCCGCGCGGCGGTGGCGGTGGCACGGGCGGGAGCGGTGAAGGTCGTCGTGGACAGGGCCAGGGTGAGAACGCCGGCGGCGAGGCCGCGCCAGGGGGATCTTCTGCGCACGGCCAGAAGTCTGGTCATCAGATGACTTGTTGTCTAGATGTATCGTGCGGTCCGTGAACGTTCCCCGGGTCGCCCTCATCGGCGAATGCATGATCGAACTGCGGCATCTCTCGCCGGACCGGCTCGCCCTCGGCTACGCCGGAGACGTCTTCAACACCGCCGCCTACCTCGCGCGCAGCGCCGCGCCCGGCGCGCTGGACGTGCAGTTCGTCACGGTCACCGGCGACGACCCGTACAGCGCGGAGATGCGCGCGCGCTGGCACGCCCACGGCGTCGGCGACCGGTACGCGCGGGTGCGCCCCGGCGGCCGCGCCGGCCTCTACCTGATCCGCACCGACGAGCACGGCGAGCGGACGTTCCAGCACTACCGGAGCGAGTCGCCCGCCCGGGACCTGTTCGGCCCCGACCAGCCCGCCGCGATCGACGACGCGATCGCCGGCCACGACCTGGTCTACCTGTCCGGCATCACCCTCTCGATCATGACGGGGCCGGCCCGCGCCCGGCTGGCCGAGGTGCTGGCGGAGACCCGGCGGCGCGGCGGGCTGGTCGCCTACGACGGCAACCACCGGCCGAGCGGCTGGCCCTCCCCCGGCGCGGCGGCCGGGGCCGCCGCGGCCGTGCTGGCGCACACCTCCATCGCGCTGCCGTCCCTGGACGACGACCGGATCGTGCACGGCGACGCGTCCGCGCGGGCCTGCGTCGAGCGGCTCCGCGACGCGGGCGTCCCGGAGATCGTCGTCAAGCTCGGCGCCCAGGGCTGCGTGATCGCCGACCGCGACGCGGTGGAGGCGGTCCCCGCCGTCCCGGACGTGAACGTGGTCGACACCACGTCGGCGGGTGACGCGTTCAACGGCGCCTACCTGGCCGCACGGCTCGCCGGCCGGGACCGGCGCGCCGCCGCCGAGGCCGGGACCCGCCTGGCCGCCGACGTGATCGGCCATCCCGGCGCGCTCCTACCGCCTCTCCCGGCCCACCGTCCCGGACCGTGACGCCCGCCGTTCGGCGGCCCGAAGCCCCCCTCAGAGACCAAGTCATTTAGTCAATACTCGGACAACCGGTCGAAACCTGTGCGCGCCGGAGTCTCGCAGTGGGCGCCGCAGGCGGTAGTTTCGGAAGCAGCGGGACCATCCTGCGAGGGAGTGACGTGACCGAGGAAACCGCTGCCATGCCTGCCAGTACACAGTTGTCCGTGCGCGACGTGGTGACAGTGAAGCTGCCCGCCGCGAGCGCCTACCTGTCCGTGCTCAGAACCGCCACCGCGGGACTGGCCGCCAGGCTGGACTTCACGCTGGACGAGATAGAAGACCTGCGCATCGCGGTCGACGAGGCGTGCGCGATGCTGCTCTCCCAGGCCGTCCCCGGGACGGACCTGTCGTGCGAGTTCGAGCTGACCGGGGAGGCCATGCGCATCTCGGTGTCGGTGATCACGGTGGACGGGCAGGAGCCCAACCGGGACACCTTCGCCTGGACCGTCCTGTCGTCGCTGGCCGGCGAGGTCGACGCCCAGATCGGCTCCGACGACCGGGTGACCGTGACGCTGCAGAAGCGGCGCGGTACGGCGGGGGCCCCGTGACAGAGAAGACGACCATCGCCGGCGCGAGCAACGAGCGGTCCGAGAGCGGCGTACCGGACCGCGCGCGGGCCCGCGCGCTGTTCGAGCGCCTCGCCGAGCTGCCCGAGGGCGACCCGGAGCGGCAGCGCATCCGCGACCAGCTCGTCGAGCTGCACCTGCCCCTGGTGGAGTACCTGGCCCGCCGCTTCCGCAACCGCGGCGAGTGGCTGGACGACCTGATCCAGGTCGCCACCATCGGGCTGATCAAGTCGATCGACCGGTTCGACCTGGAACGCGGCGTGGAGTTCTCCACCTACGCCACGCCCACGATCGTCGGGGAGATCAAGCGGCACTTCCGCGACAAGGGCTGGGCGGTGCGGGTGCCGCGCCGGCTCCAGGAGCTGAAGCTGTCGCTGACCAAGGCGATCAGCGACCTCGCCCAGCGCGAGGGCCGGGCGCCGACGGTCAGCGAGCTGGCCGCCCACCTGCAGATGAGCGAGGAGGAGGTGCTGGAGGGCCTGGAGTCGGCGAACGCCTACTCCACGGTGTCCCTCGACGCGCCCGACTCCGGCGACGAGGACGCGCCCGCCGTGGCGGACTCGCTCGGCATGATCGACGAGTCGCTGGAGGGCGTCGAGTACCGCGAGTCGCTCAAGCCGCTGCTGGAGAAGCTGCCGGCGCGGGAGAAGAAGATCCTGCTGCTGCGGTTCTTCGGCAACATGACGCAGTCGCAGATCGCCGCGGAGCTCGGCATCTCGCAGATGCACGTGTCGCGGCTGCTGGCCCGCACGCTCGCGCAGCTGCGCGAGGGCCTCACCGCCGACGAGTGACGCCGAACGCCGAGGGGCCCCGGGGACGTGTCTCCCCAGGGCCCCTCGGCGTTCGCTGGTCCTCCGGCCGCCGGGCTTCCGGCCGCCGGTCAGTTCTTCGCGGACGTGCCCTTGGCGGGCGCGTCCTTCGCGGGCTGCTCCTTGAGGCGGTCCATGAGCTTCTGGCCGAGGGACCGGTCGTCCCGGGGGCGCGGCTCCGCGGCGCGGGGCGCGGGCTCCGCGCCGGACGGGGCGCCGTCCTCCTCCTCGTCCTCGTCATGATCGCGGACGAGCCAGGCGGTGCTCGGCGGGCTCAGCACCGCGACCAGCGCGAGCACCGCGACGAGGCCCATCGGCAGGGCGATCTCGGGCCGGTCGCTCTGCCAGAGGGACCAGGCCACGGGCAGCGCGAACAGCTGGGTCAGGACAGTGGGGGCGCGGCTGCCCTGGGCGCCGCGCAGCAGGCCGCGGGCGCAGGCGAGCATGCCCACGCCGCCGGCGAGGGCGAGGACGGTCACGCCGATCGCGCTCACCGGGTCGACGGCGGCGCCCGCGGCGGTCTCCACCCCGGTGTAGACGCCGAACGCGACGGCGCCGAGGCCCTCCGCGCCCTCCAGGGCGGCGGCGGCCCGCACGGTGTTGGGACGATCGGTCACAACGAAACCCTACTCGCCCGCCGCCGCGGCCGATGCGTGGGGAAACGCACGGGAAACGCTCGATACGCTGGCGCCGTGCGCGCCATGCTCATCGCCAATCCCAAGGCGACCTCCACCTCCCGGCGAGCCCGCGAGATCCTCGTCCGGGCCTTCACCGGCGATCTCGACCTCGAGATCGCCGAGACCGCCCACCGCGGGCACGCGACCGAGCTCGCCCGCGCGGCCGCCGACAAGGGCTACGACGCGGTGATCGCGCTCGGCGGGGACGGTACCGTGAACGAGACGGTGAACGGCCTGCTGGCGAACGGCCCGTCCCCGGACCTGCCCGCGCTGGCGGTCCTGCCGTCGGGGAGCGCGAACGTGTTCGCCCGCGCGCTCGGGCTGCCGAACGACCCGGTCGGCGCGACGCGGGCGGTGCTGGAGGCGGTGCGCGCCGGGCGGTACCGGACGGTCGGGCTGGGGGCGGCGTGCCTGCCGGACGGCGTGGAGCGCTATTTCACCTTCAACGCCGGCGTGGGGCTGGACGCGGAGGTCGTCCGGGAGGTGGAACGCCGCCGCGGCGCGGGCGCGAAGGCGGATCCGTCACTGTACGTGCGGGCCGCGGTCCGCCATTTCTTCACGGGCACGGATCGGCGCCATCCGGCCCTGACGCTGGAAGTGCCGGGACGCCCCCCGAAAGCGGGCCTGTTCCTGGCGTTCGTCTCCAATACGGCGCCGTGGACTTTCATGGGGCGGCTGCCGGTGAATCCCAGTCCGAAGTCGAACTTCGCGCGCGGGCTGGACGTGTTCGGGATGCGCACGATGGCCGCCGGTCCCATCCTGGGGGCGCTCGCGCAGATGATGCTGGTGCGGACCCGTCCGGTGCAGGGGCGCGACGTGGTGAACGTGCACGACGCGACGGAGGTCACCCTGCGCGCGGACCGTCCGATCGCCTTTCAGCTGGACGGCGACTACCTCGGGGAACAGCGCAGCGTGACGTTCCGCTCGGTGCCGAAGGCGGTCCGCATCCTCATCTGAGACCGCCGTCACGCCATGCTGAGAGCCAAGTAACACGGCCGACCCACAGGTGTGACACATGCGACACCCATACTTTGAGAATCCTTTCTCAAAGGTCTTGCGTCTGCCCGCGCCCGGCTGACACGCTCAAAGTGCGCCAGCCGACAGGGGCCCCAACGTCGTCCGCCTCCTGATCGCAGCGCCGCGGAACAATCACCCTCGGATCGCCGGCCACCGCCGCTCCGGGCGTTCGCGACATGTGAAACCGTTCACAAACGTGGAGTGTCTCACACCACCTGACGAAGGAGTGGACCGCATGGACTGGCGCCACCGCGCTGCCTGCCGTGACGTGGACCCCGAGCTGTTCTTCCCGATCGGCAACACCGGGCCCGCGATCCTGCAGATCGAAGAGGCCAAGCAGGTTTGCCGGCGCTGCGACGTCACCGACGCCTGCCTGCGCTGGGCGCTGGAGTCCGGCCAGGACTCGGGCGTCTGGGGCGGCATGGGCGAGGACGAGCGCCGCGCCCTCAAGCGCCGCGCCAGCCGCGCCCGCGCCCGCGCCAACGCCGGTCTCTGATCCACTCGCACCACCCTCACCCCCAGCACCGAGCGGCGCCGCCTCCGAACCCCCAGGGCCGGAAACCCCGGCGCCGCCCGCATCTCGCCTCGACGTGCCCGCCGCCTGGAGACAGGCCGCGGGCACTCGGCGTCTCCAGAGGCGTTTCCCCAGGCCGAACCCCCAAGCCGTGCGCCAGACCCCGTCCTATGACTGGGCCGAGCGGGGCGCGTGGAGCCGGTTGCTGTAGTCGAGGGGGACGTCGACGATGACCTCGGTGCCGCCGCCGGGCCGGTCGCGGAAGTCGAGGCTGCCGCCCAGCTCGCCGACGATCAGGGTGCGGACGATCTGCAGCCCGAGGCTGTTGCTGCTCTCCACGTCGAAGTCCGGCGGCAGGCCGACACCGTCGTCGGCGACGATCGTGACGAGCCGCGGGCCGGAGACGGGCTCGCGCGCCACGGGCGGCTCCTTCCGGGCGCGCGGGTCGTGCGCGTCGGAGCCGGGCCACTCGCCCCAGACCGCCACACCGGCCGGCTCGGGGGCCGCGCCGCCCTCGCCGTAGCGGTGCGCGACGACCTCCAGGGTGCCGAACCGGCTGGCGAGCCCGTGCTCCAGCGCGTTCTGCAGCAGCTCGGTGAGCGCCATCGCCAGCGGCGTCGCGACCTCGGCGGGCAGCACCCCGAAGCTGCCGGTCCGTTTCGGGGCGACCTTGGTCTCCGGGGTGGACACCTCCCCCGCCATCATGATCACCCGGTCCGCGATGTCGTCGAAGTCGATCAGCTCGTCCGGGGTGTGCGACAGCGTCTCGTGCACGATCGCGATCGACCCGACGCGGCGGACCGCCTCGTCCAGCGCCGCCCGCCCCTCCGGGATCCGCAGCCGGCGCGCCTGCAGCCGCAGCAGCGCCGCGACGGTCTGCAGGTTGTTCTTCACCCGGTGGTGGATCTCCCGGATGGTGGCGTCCTTGGTCATCAGCTCCCGGTCGCGCCAGCGCAGCTCGGTGACGTCCCGGCACAGCACGATCGCGCCGATCCGGGTGCCGCCGACCACCAGCGGGATCGTCCGCAGCTGCATGACCGAGCCGTTCGCCTCGACCTCCACCTCGCGCGGCGCCCGCCCGCTGAGCACGACGCTGAGCGCCTCCTCCAGCGGCTCGCCGGTGTCGCACAGATCGGCGGTGACCTTGCCGAGCGACTCGCCGACCAGGTCGGACGGCAGGCCGAGGCGCCGGTAGGCGGACTGGGCGTTCGGGCTGGCGTAGACGACGCCGCCGGCGCGGTCGAGCCGCATCAGCCCGTCGCCGACGCGCGGCGAGCGGACCATGTTCGGCTCCTCGCCCGGTACCGGGAACCGCCCCTCGGAGATCATCTTGGCGAGGTCGCTGGCGCTCTGCAGGTAGGTCAGCTCCAGCCGGGACGGGGTGCGCGCCGAGCTGAGGTTGGTGCTGCGCTGGATCACCCCGAGGATCTTGGCGCCGCGGCGCACCGGGATCGACTCCTCCCGGACCGGGATGCCGCTGCCCCACTCCGGGTCGCCCTCCCGGACGATCCGCCGCTCCCGCCACGCCACGTCGATCAGCCCGCGCCGGCCCGTCCGGACGACCTTGCCGACCAGGTCCTCGGGGTAGGCGGTGGGGCCGGTCGTCGGCCGCATCTGCGCGATCGCCACCCAGCCCTGCACGGCCGCGCCCGTGTCGATCGTGCCGCCGCCGCGCCGCCCGCCCCGCGCGGGCGGGCCGTCGGCCGGGACCTTCGCGCCGGACCGCAGCGGCACCCACAGCAGCAGGTCCGCGAACGACAGGTCGGCGAGGAGCTGCCAGTCCGACACCAGCGCGTGCAGCCACTCCACATCGGTCTCGGTGAGGTCGGTGTGGTCGCGGACCAGATCGGTCAAGGTAGGCACACGACCATCATCGCCCATCCGTTCCGGTGCCCCGGCGCCGTGCCCGCCGCCCCCGACCTGGCAGGATTCGGGCATGACCGACGACCCCCTCGCCAGGCTCCGGGACGCCGCCGCCCGGCGCGCCGAGGCGGGCCTGCGGCGGACGCTGCGCCCCCGCGCCGCCGACCACGACGGCCTGGCCGACCTCGCGTCCAACGACTACCTGGGCCTGTCCCGCGACCCCCGGCTGGTGGCGGGCGCGGCCGCCGCCGCGCGCGAGTGGGGCACCGGGTCCACCGGCTCCCGGCTGGTCACCGGCACGACAGCGCTGCACGCCGAGCTGGACCGGCGGCTCGCCGCGTTCACCGGCAGCGCCGCCGGGCTGGTGTTCTCCTCCGGCTTCCTGGCCAACCTCGGCGCCGTCACCGCGCTGTCGGGGCCCGGCACGCTGGTGGTGTCCGACCAGGTCAACCACGCCTCGATCGTGGACGCGTGCCGGCTGTCGCGGGCCCGCGTGGCGATCGTCCCGCACCGGGACGCCGGGGCCGTCGAGCGGGCCCTCGCCGAACGTGACGAAGACCACGCGATCGTCGTCACCGACGCGGTGTTCTCCGTGGACGGCGACCTCGCGCCGCTGGCGGAGCTGCACCGCGCCGCGCGGGCGCACGGGGCGCTGCTGGTGATCGACGAGGCGCACGCGCTCGGCGTCGTCGGCGACGGCGGCCGCGGCGCCGCGCACGCCGCGGGCCTGGCCGGCGAGCCCGACGTGGTCCTCACGCTCACCCTGTCGAAGTCGCTGGCCGCGCAGGGCGGCGCCGTCCTCGGCGCGCCCGAGGTGGTCCAGGCGCTGCTGGACACCGGCCGCTCGTTCATCTTCGACACCGGCCTGAACCCGCCCGCCGCGGGCGCCGCCCTCGCCGCCCTCGACGTGCTGGAGGCCGACCCGGGCCTGCCCGGCCGGGCGCGTGCCACCGCCCGCCGGATGGCAAACCTCGCGGCCGGTTCCGGTCTGGAGACCGCCGACCCGGCCGCCGCCGTCGTCCCGGTGTTCCTCGGCGAGCCCGACGACGCGGTGCGCGCGGCCGGGATCTGCGCTGAGCACGGGCTGCGCGTCGGCTGCTTCCGTCCCCCGTCCGTCCCGAAGGGCCGGGCGTGCCTGCGGCTCACCGCGCGCGCCACGGTCGACGAGTCCGACCTCACAAGGCTGCGGACGGCCCTGGCGGAGATCGCCCTCTCTACCGGCCGTAGTCTTCACGCATAACATCGGGGGAAACCGATGATGAACGTGAGGAGAGGCCGTGACGGAGGTCAGGGGCGGGCCCCGGCACGGGGACGGATTCGAGCGCGGATTCGATCGGGCGGTACTCGGCGACCTGGGCAAGCACCACACCAACCAGGCGCCGCGCATCCCGAAGTACTACAAGCTCAAAGAACTCCTCGTCGAGCTCATCCAGTCGCTGCCGCCGGGCAGCCCGCTGCCTCCTGAGCGGGCGCTGGCGGAGAAGTACGAGACGTCCCGGACCACCGTCCGGCAGGCCCTCGCCGAACTCGTCGTCGAGGGGCGCCTGCAGCGCATCCAGGGCAAGGGCACGTTCGTCGCCAAGCCGAAGGTGTCGCAGGAGCTCCAACTCGTCTCCTACACCGAGGACATGCGGCACCACGGGCTGCGCCCTGAGACCCGCATCCTGGACGCCGGCTACGTCAGCGCCGACGAGCGCCTAGCGTCGCTGCTGTGCATCCGGCCGGGCGGCCGGGTGCTGCGCGTCCACCGGCTCCGGCTCGCCGACGGGGAGCCGATGTCGGTCGACACCTCGCACCTGCCGGCCCGCCGCTTCCCCGGCCTGCGCCGCGAGCTGCCCCGGCACCGGTCCCTGTACGAGACCCTCGCGACCGCCTACGACGTCCACCTGACGGAGGCGGAGGAGACGATCGAGACGGTGCTGGCGACCCCGCACGACGCGCAGCTCCTCGGCGTCGACGTCGGCCTGCCGATGCTGCTGCTGTCCCGGCACGCGTTCGACACGACGGGCCAGCCCGTCGAGTGGGCGCAGTCCATGTACCGGGGCGACCGGTACAAGTTCATCACCCGCCTGCGCCGGGACACCTGATCTTACGAAGGCCGGGCGGGCGTCAGTCCGCTTCGGGGGCGTGCGCCTCGCGGAAGGCGGCGGCGTCGAAGGAGCCGCCGAACGCCGGGGCCAGGCCGCGGTGCGCGGCGACCAGGAACTCGGCCGGGTCCAGCGCGGACGCGCCGGCCGGGAGCGCGCCGGACAGCGGCCGCGCCGCGATGGTCTCCAGGTCCCGGATGTTGCTGCGCATCGCCAGGTCCGGGTCGTCCGGCCAGGCCCCGATGACCACGCCGGCGAGCTGCACGCCGCGGTGCGCCATCGCCTCCAGCGTGAGCGCGGTGTGGTTGAGGGTGCCGAGGTCGGGACGGGTCGCGACGACGACCGCGGCGCCGAGCCAGCGGGCGAGGTCGGCGATGGTGGTGCCCTCCTCGTCGTAGCGGACGAGCAGGCCGCCCGCGCCCTCCACCAGCACGAGCCGGCGGGTCGCGGCGAGCTCCTGGACGTGCTTGGCGACGTCGGGCAGCCGGACGGGCGGGACGCCGGCGCGGCGGGCCGCGGCGGCGGGCGACAGCGGGTCGGGGAAGCGCGCGGACTCGTGCACGTCCTCCACGCCGGCGAGCCGCCGCACCTCGTCGAGGTCGCCGGGCTCACCGCCGCCCATCCCGGTCTGCCCGGGCTTGACCACGGCGACCGACGCGCCGCGCGCGGCCGCGACGGCGGCCAGAGCCGCGGTGACGATCGTCTTGCCGACGCCCGTACAGGTCCCGGTCACTACGAGCACACTCACGCCCGGCACCCTAGCGTGCGGAGCGGGAGCCGGCCGGTCGCAGACTCCACAGTCTTTCCGCCATCGGATTTGTAGCCGGGGGAACCGGGCGGGGCGGCGGCGCGTCGAAGACGCATGGCCGGTTCGCACACTCGCACCAGCTTGATCGCCGCGCTCGCCTGCGCGGGCACGGTGGCGGCCTGCGGCGGGGCCTCCGGGGTGGAGAAGCCGCCGCACGCGCTGCCGTCCACCGGCACCGCCACGCACTCCGCGAAGGACTCGCCGCGCGGCGAGCATCTCGTCCTGCGGATGCGCAGGACCGGCGGCATCGTCGGTCTCGGCGGCGGGCTGCCGGACTTCTCGCTGTACTCGACGGGTCGCGCGCTCGTCGCGGCGCGGGAGAAGGTCACCGAGTACCGGCTGAAACCCGCGGCGCTGGACCGCCTGCTGCATGAGGCGCGCGCCGCCGGGCTCGGCCGCTCGCACACCGTCAGCGCCGGGCAGGTCGCGGACGCGAACGTGCTGGAGTTCACCATGGGCGGCGCGCATACGAAGATCGTCCTTCCGGAGTCCCAGTCGGACCCGGGGGTGCGGTTCCAGGCGCGCCTCGATCCGGCCCGGTGGCCCGCCGCCGACCTCGCGTCCGGCGCGCGGCCGTACGCCCCGGGCAAGGTCGCGGTGCTCGCGTCGGAGGGCGCGGTGGCCGACGGCCCGGTCCGCACCTGGCCGCTGGCGCCGCTGGGCCGGGGCACGACGCTCCCGGGGGCCGTCTGCACGCTCGCCGCCCCGGCGAAGGTCCCGGCGACGGGTCCCGGCACCGCCTGGCGCAGCGGCGGCAAGACCTACACCGTCCGGCTGCGCCCCCTGCTCCCCGACGAGCACACCTGCGCCGACCTCCGTCCCCGGTGAGTTGCGGCGTGCCGCCCTTTTGCGGCGCGCCACTGCTCAGCAGGAGAGCTCGGCGGCCACCTCGCGGGTTTCGGCCCGCAGGTCGGGGGCCAGCTGGTCCAGGCGCGCGTCCAGGTCGTCGGCGAAGCGGAGCCGTTCCACGTCGGGTGCGGGGACGGCCTCCGGCATCCACGCGGAGTGGATGAGGAACGGGACGGTCGTGCCGGGCGGCGGCGCCAGCACGGCGAGCGGGCCGCGCCCGACGTCGGCGGCGTCGAACAGCTCGACGCGGAAGCGGTCGTCGTTGTGGACGGCGACGACGAGGTAGCCGTCGTGCCCGCCCGGGTCGGCGCCCGCGTAGCGGCTGCCGCCGCGCCCGCGCGGGACGAACGAGGGCGACGTCGGGTAGTCGTCGAGCGCGAACGTCCATTCGGCGAGCGGCCTCAGGTCGTCGCGGTCGTGGCTGACCAGGACCGCCGGGGTCTCCTCCGGCGGGAACAGGTCCGCGTCGATGCGGCCGGTGTAGTTGCGCAGCGCCCGCTGGTTGATGGCCTCGGGGTGGAAGCCCAGGTAGACGAGGTGGTGTCGGGTCGGGGCGGTCTGCCCCTCGATGCTCCAGTCGATCGCGGACAGCTCGGCCTGCCACCAGCGCTCCGGGTCGCGGGCGCGGGCGCGCTCGCCGACCGTCCCGGTCTCCGGGTCGAACAGCAGGACGGTGGTGAGCGCGGGCGTCATGCCGTGGCAGTACATGCCGCGCAGCGCCGGGTCGACGGGGCGGCCGAACGCGTCGAGGTCGTCCTCGCGCAGGTACATGCCGATGTCGACGCCGGGCGTGTGCTCCATGACGACCTGGACGCCGTCAGAGTCGTCGTACTTCGCGTAGAAGTGGTTGACCTCGGGGGCGATCCGGAACTCCTTGCAGGCGACGGTGCCGGCGCCGGGGCGCAGGTCGTCCTTGCGGATCAGCAGGACGGGCCCGTCGGGGTTGTTCGCGACGGTGCGCTCCGCGCCGAACACCTCGTCGGTGTCGATCTTGTAGGCGGTGTCGGCGAGCACGAGCCAGTCGCGGGTCTGCGTGATGGTGTGGGTGGCCTGCGGCAGGACGGCGCCCTCCACGTCCCAGCGCTCGACCCGGCTCCCCTCCCCCGCGTACCGGATCACCGCGACCGCGCCGGTCATGACGTCGCGGCTGACCGTCCACAGGCAGCCGCGCTCGGGGTCGATCACCGGGTGCGCGGACGTGGAGATCAGCGGCAGCACCGCCTGGTCGATGGCGGGCCTCCAGTCGTCGCGGTGGCCGACCTCGGCGACGAACCCCAGCGTGACCGGGTCGACCTCGACGGGCCGGCCCGCGTCCCAGGTGGCGAACAGCCGGTCGCCCCAGGGCAGCGGCGCGGTGTTGGCGGCGTTCACGAACCCCCACGGCGAGCTCGTGCCGACGGGCCCGGCGGTGAACAGCTCGGGACGCCGGCGGCGCAGCCGGACGGACGGGGTGTCGATCACCCGGGCGCGCCAGCGGAACCGGCCGTCCGCGTCCGGCCGGAGCGGCAGCCGCGCGATGATCCCGTCGCCGAAGAACGCGTGCACGGGATGGGTGCGCTGGTCGGAGGTGCTGACGACGAAGTGGCCGCGGACGTCGTCCGGCCACGCGCCGGCGACGACCGCGAGCTCCAGGTCGCCGACGTCCTGCGTGCCGAGGATCGAGCGGGGGACCGGCATGGCGCCTCCTGGGGGTTCGGCGGGCCGCCACCCTGACGGGCACCCGCCAATCAACACGGCGCCGGGGCTAGTAGTCAAGTAGCTAACGACTAGCGCGGCGCCCGGGCCGGCCCGCCGGGCGAGCGTCCCGGCGGGATACGGATAGCCTGATATGTCGCGGCCGTCCGGTCGCGATGATCCGGCCCCAACGGCTCCCCCGCCTGGAGAAGCACCCGATGCAGCACGTCACCGTCCGCGACGCCCGCCCCCACGAGTACGACCTGATCGGCGAGCTGACCGTCGAGGTGTACGTGCACGGCGGGCTGGTCTCGCCCGAATCGTCCTACGTGGGCAAGCTCCGCGACGCCGCCGACCGGGCCGCCAAGTCGCAGCTGCTCGTCGCGGAGATCGGCGGGGAGGTCGCGGGCGCCGTCGCCTACTGCCCGCCCGGCAGCCCGTACGCCGAGCTGGCGGGCCCGGACGAGGCCGAGTTCCGGATGCTCGCCGTGCTGGCGAAGGCCCGGCGGAGCGGCGCGGGACGCGCCCTGGTCGGCGAGTGCGCGGCGCGCGCCCGCGCCGCGGGACTGACCGGGCTGCGGCTGTCCACGCAGGCGAACATGGAGGCCGCGCACCGCATGTACGAGCGGCTCGGCTTCGTCCGCACCCCGGACCGGGACTGGTCCCCGATACCGGGACTCCGCCTGCTCACCTACGCCCTGGCCTTCTAGCCACCGGCCCCCCGCGACCCAGCCTGGATCGCCCTTCCGCCGGACCGCCGCCCCGCCGGACCGCCGTCCCGCACCGGAACGCGCGGTTCAGCGGATGCGCATGCGCGCCACCACGCCGGTGTCGTACGTCCCGTCGATGAACTCGCGGTGGTCGAGCAGCTCGGCCAGGAACGGCAGGTTCGTGGCGACGCCCTCGATGCGGAACGCGCCCAGCGCGGCGCGGGCCCGGGCCAGCGCGTGCGCGCGGTCCTCGCCGTGGACGCAGAGCTTGGCCAGCAGCGAGTCGTAGTGGTGCGTGACGGTGTTGCCCTCGTGGTAGCCCGCGTCGATGCGGATGCCGTCGCCGACCGGCTCCTCCCACACCTTGATCTCGCCGGTCGCGGGCCGGAAGTCCCGCGGGTCCTCGGCGTGGACGCGGAACTCGATCGCGTGGCCGCCGGGCGCGGCGGCGGCCGGCGCGCCCCGCTCCCCGGCCGCGATCCGGAACTGCTGCTCGACCAGGTCGACGCCGGTGACCAGCTCGGTCACCGGATGCTCGACCTGGAGCCGGGTCGTCATCTCCAGGAAGGCGAACTCCTGCGCGACCGGGTCGAGCAGGAACTCGACGGTCCCGGCGCCCCGGTACCCGACGGCCTCGCCCGCGCGGACCGCCGCGGCGAGCATCCGCTCCCGCAGCGCCGGGGCGACGCCGGGCGACGGGCTCTCCTCGACGACCTTCTGGAACCGGCGCTGGACGGAGCTCTCCCGCTCCCCCAGCGCCACGACGGTGCCGTCCGCGAGGCCGAGGATCTGCACCTCGACGTGCCGGGCGCCCTCGATGTACCGCTCCAGCAGGACGTCGCCGTGCCCGAACAGCCGCCGGGCGGCGGCGTGGGCCGCCTCGAACGCGGCGCGCAGCGACGCCTCGTCGTACGCGGCGCCGAGCCCGGCGCCGCCCCCGCCGGCGGCGGGCTTCACCATCACCGGATAGCCGATCCGCTCGGCCTCCTCCAGCGCGGTCGCCGCGTCCGGGACGGGCTCCCACGCGCCGGGCGAGACCGGGACGCCCGCCTCCTTCATCAGGTTCCGGGCGTTGATCTTGTCGCCCATCCGGGCGACGACGAGCGGCGGCGGCCCGACCCAGACCAGCTCCCGCTCGGCGACCGCCCGCGCGAACGCGGCGCTCTCGGCGAGGAACCCGTAGCCGGGATGGACGGCCTGCGCGTTCGTGCGGTGCGCGGCCTCCAGGACGGCCGCCGCCTCGAGGTAGCTGCGCGCCGGGTCGGCCGGGCCGATCAGCACCGCCTCGTCCGCCTCGGCGACGTACGGCAGGTCGGCGTCGGCCTCGGAGTACACCGCGATCGCCTTCAGGCCCATGGCCTGCGCGGTGCGCACGACCCGGCCGGCGATCTCGCCCCGGTTCGCCACCAGCACGGACTCGAACACTCGCGGACTCCTCCTCGGAGATCTGCTCCCGCCGGCGGCGCCGGCGGACCTGCCCCGCCGACCCTAGCGTCCGCGCCGCGCCGCGTCCGCCCGTACGTGCGATGAACGGCCGGCCGCGCACCCGCGAGCGGGCGGGGAACCGCCGGTCAGGGGCGGGGACGGCGGTCGACGACGCGGCTGAGCGCCTCCACGACCGTCGGGTCGTACTCGGCCGCCGAGTCCAGCCGGAGCCGCTCCAGCACGGCGGCGCCGCGGTCGCGGTCGACGGAGTCGCCCACCAGGTCGTCGTAGGCGTTCGCGACCTTGATGATGCGCCCGGCCAGCGGCGGCGCCGGGGCGGGCCGCTCGGCCGCCTCGCCGGAGCCCGCGAGCGTCTCCGGGCCCGTCCGGTACGGGTGCGACGACAGCTCGACGATGTGCGCGACCCGGTCCAGCACGCCGGTCTGCTTGATGACCTCGGCGCCGAGCTCGGCGATGCGGCGCTGCTCGGCGGGCGACGCGAGCACGGTCGCGCCGCCGGGGATCGGGTCGCCGAGCGAGAGCTGCCCGATGTCGTGCATCAGCGCCGCGTACTCCAGCTCCAGCAGCTCCTCCTCGGACATGCCGAGCTCCCGGCCCATCGCGACCGACAGCCGCGACACCCGCCGCGAGTGCCCGGTCTCGACGTACCCGCCGACCTCGGTGACCCGCGACAGGGCCCGGACGGTCTGCAGGTACGTCGCGCGGATCCCCGCGTACCGGCGGAACGCGAACTGGGTGACGAGGATCGGCACCGTGAAGATCAGCAGCGCGGCCTCGCCCATCGCCGTGGTGGCGACCGCGATCAGCATCGCGGTGGCGCTGGTCGCCGCGCACAGCGCCATCTTCGCGTCGATCTCGTCGCGCAGCGCGATGCCGAACCGGGCCCGCACCGCCTCCGCCCGGATCATCGCGGCGATCAGCACGTCGGTGAAGCAGGACAGCACGACGACCAGGCCCATCACCGCGAGCAGCAGCTGCCAGGGCAGCCCGAGCGACAGCATCGGCCGGAAGCACAGCGCCACGACCGCGACGGTGAACAGCCGGCGCGCCATCGCGTCCGGGCGCGGCGACCGGCCGACCAGGATGTGCGGCAGCGAGCCGACCAGCATCCCGACGGACGTCACCGCGACGACCTGCAGCGGCGAGTGCTCGGCGGGGACGACGCCGAGCGGCGCGTCCGGCGGGGCGCCCTCGGGGCCGATGCCGACCAGCAGCGCGTAGCCCATCGCGCCGGCGCTGGCGATCGGCGCGACCTCCCGGTTGCCGGGCATCACCATCCGGAACAGCTCGCCGAGCGCGATCAGCACGCCGAAGATGATCGCGACGTTGGGCTGCCGGAGCCCGGCCGCGGCGACCTCGGCGATCGCGACGACGACGAACAGCCCGGCGGTCGCGATCAGCAGCAGCTGGCCGGAGTCGATGGTCTGCCATGCGGCCCGCTCGCGGCGGGCCCGGATCTGGGTGCTGCTCATGGGAGGTCCCGTCACCGCCGTGCTTCGTCTCCGGCGACCCGCAGCGGCGCGCTCGGGTCGTCATGGTCCTGCTGGGTGGTCTCGACGACGTCGTCGTCCGGCAGCACGACGGGCCGCGGCGGCTCCCAGCCGTCCCGGTCCAGCGCACGCAGGAACGCCTCCACCATCACCGGGTCGAAGTGGTCGCCCATGCCGCGGCGCAGCTCCGCGACGGCCTCCGCCACGGTGCGGGCCGCCCGGTAGGAGCGGGTCGAGGTCATCGAGTCGAACGCGTCCGCGACGGAGATGACCCGGGCGAACTCGGGGATCTCGTCGCCGGCCAGGCCCATCGGGTAGCCGCGGCCGTTCACCTTCTCGTGGTGGTGCATGATCCCGGCGAGCGCCTCGTCCAGGAACCCGATCTCGCGGACGATCTCCAGCCCGCGCATCGGGTGCAGCTGGATCGCGGCGAACTCCTCCTCGGTGAGGGAGCCGGACTTCTGCAGCACCTTCGTCGGGACGCCGAGCTTGCCGACGTCGTGCAGCATCCCCGCGTACCGGATCGCCTCGACCCGGTCGGCGCGCATCCCGATCTCCTGCGCGATCATCACCGAGCCGCGGGAGACCCGCTCGGAGTGGGCGCGGGTGTAGTAGTCCTTGGTCTCGACGGCCTGGCAGAGCGCGGCGAGGGTGGCGGCGTGCGCCTGCTGCTGCGCGTACGCCTGGTCCATCGCCCACCGGGCGATGAACAGCGGCAGCAGCACCAGCACGGCGGCGAAGGCGCCGATCCGCGGCCACAGCCCGGCGATCAGCAGCCCGACCATGCCGTAGCCGAGGCAGCCGACGGCGAGCTGGCCGCTCTCGTGCAGCAGCTCGCGCGGCGCGGCCTGCCGGGACAGCAGCAGCACGCCCGCCATCAGCAGCAGGTTCACCAGGACGAAGGTGACGAGGGCGCCGAGGAACGGGCCGATCACGTTCTCCACCCAGCGGGACTGCTCGGGGTGGAAGCGGTCACCGCCCAGCAGGTCGAAGACCGTGCCGGCGCAGAAGCCGCTGAGCGCGAACTGCGCGCCGTTGAAGGCGCGCTTCTCGGGCGCGAAGAACCGCTGCCCGGTGACCAGGGCGCTGAGGCCGAGCAGGGCCGCGCCGGCCGGGCCGAGGAGCACGACCCCCGCCAGGCTGGCGGCGAAGCTCAGCGAGACGCGGGCCCGCTCGACGTTCAGCCGGGCGGGCGCCGAGTCGCAGATGAGGAAGAGCAGGGCCAGCACGGCCAGCTTCGTCCAGTCCACCCCCGTGAAGGACGACGTGGCGATCACCGCGGCCGCGAGCGCGACCACCCCGCACACGTACGCCCAGGCAGCGAGAGGTAGTCCACGCATTGCCGCCCCTTAGGGAGTGACGAACGAGCGGGCCGCCGCCGGGATCGACCGTGCCTGCCGGCACTAGACCCAGGAAACGCCCTCGGGCATCATCAGCGACGATCCCGTGGCGTCCTGGCACCGGCCTCGTCCGGCCGGATTGCCGCACTCGAGCATGGCTTCCGCCTCCCCCCGTCGACCGGGTCCGGCCGGCGCGCGGCGCCGGCCCGCCGGAACCGCTCGGCCCGGTCTCCCAGGTTCGCACATACCCCGAATTCGGGGGCGTGCACCGCGTTCCCGTCGCTGATTTCGACCCCAGCCTAACGCGAACTGCCCAGGTCACACAGGCATGCCGGGAATCGTGAGCAAAGCGTGAAGCAAGTGTCACTTTAAGTGATCAATTCCCGGGGATTAATGTACTCAGCGTACCCGCACAATGCCGCTGCACAATCTCAATGCACGTGCATCTGCAAATGGCATTCTTGAATCAGCCAGAATCGTCCCATCAATGGCACCAAGCCGCATTCCTCTACTCTCCGGCACGGATCCCAGCACGGGGCCACCGGTCGGGCGGTGCCGCCGGCCAACGGCACGGAGCGGCCGTTCAGGCGGTGCGGCGGTCAGGCGGCGCGGTCCGGTCAGGCGGTGCGGGCGCGCGCCCAGGCGGCCGTTTCGGCGAGGCCGTCGGCGAGGCTCACCCGCGGCTCCCAGCCCAGCGCCTCTCGCGTCGGGCCCGGGTCCACCGCCATCGCGGGCAGGTCCCCGAGGCGCGGCGGCGCGAACTCCGGCTCGTCCGGCGCGCCCACCGCGGCGGCGACGAGCGCGTGCAGGTCCCGGTCGGTCGTCTGGAGGCCCGTCCCGACGTTGAAGCGGCCGCCGCCGCCCGCCTCTCCCGTCGCGCGGGCGAACGCGTCCACCACGTCCAGGACGTACACGTAGTCGCGGGTCTGCCGGCCGTCCCCGAACACCTTCGTGGGGCGGCCCGCCAGCAGCGCGTCGGTGAAGATCGAGATCACGCCGGCCTCGCCCTCGGGCGTCTGCCGCGGCCCGTACACGTTCGCCAGCGTCAGCGTCGTGTAGTCGAGGCCGTGCAGCGCCTTGTACATCCCGGCGTACACCTCGCCGGTCACCTTCGAGGCCGCGTACGGCGACGCGGGGCGCAGCGGCGCGTCCGGCGGGACGGGCAGCGCGTCCGGCACCCCGTAGACCGCGCAGCTGGAGGTGAACACGACCTTGCGGCTGCCCGCCGCCCGCGCCGCCTCCAGCACGTTCGCCGTCCCGAGCGCGTTGACCCGCGCGTCGTGCAGCGGGTCGGCCACGCTGGCGCGCACGCTCACCTGCGCCGCCAGATGGCAGACGACCTCGGGGCGGCGCGCCGCCATCCGCTCGGCGAGCGCCGGGTCGGCCACGTCCATCCGCCAGAGCTCGATGGCCGGGTTCCGGTTGGCCCCCGACGACAGGTCGTCCACGCCGACGACCTCGTGGCCGTCGGCGAGGAGCCGGTCGACGAGATGGGACCCGATGAAGCCGGCCGCGCCGGTGACGAGAGCGAGCACCCCAGCACGATACCCAGCCGCGGCGCTCCCGATCATGCGCGCCGCCGGGGCCCGGTCAGGCGGGCCCGGAAGGGGCGGTCAGGCGGACTCGGAGGCGCCGGTGCCGCCGGACGCGACGCCGCCGGACGCCTTGATCTCGCCGCAGATCTCCTCGATCCGGCCGAGCACCTTCGAGCGCAGCTCGGCCGGGGCCTGCTCGCACCCGCAGGACTTGTTCACGATCTTCTTGACGGCCTCTTCCAGGCCGTACTCGCGCAGGCAGGGCCCGCACTCGTCGAGGTGCTCGCGCACCTCGCCGCAGCCGCCCTGGTCGAGTTCGCCGTCAAGGTAGGTGTAGACGCGCGCGAGGACCTCTTCGCAGGACGTCTCGTGGTGGTCGCCACAGCTCATGGCTCACGCACCCCTCTCGCTCACCGCGCCGCGCCCGGCCGCGGTGTCCGGCATGTCGCTCCGCTCTACGCGTCCGGCGCTCCCCCGGCTCATGCCGGCCCCCCGGTGGCGCGCGTCAGCCCGCGGTCCTGAGCGTAGTCCTCCAGCATCCCGCGCAGCTGCCGGCGGCCCCGGTGCAGCCGCGACATCACCGTGCCGATGGGCGTGCCCATGATGTCGGCGATCTCCTTGTAGGCGAAGCCCTCGACGTCGGCGAGGTAGACGGCGATGCGGAACTCCTCGGGCAGCTCCTGCAGCGCCCGCTTCACGTCGGAGTCGGGCAGGTGCTCCAGCGCCTCCGCCTCGGCGGACTTCAGGCCGCTCGAGGTGTGCGACTCGGCGCGCGCGAGCTGCCAGTCCTCGATCTCCTCGGTCGCGGACTGCTGCGGCTGGCGCTGCCTCTTGCGGTAGGAGTTGATGAACGTGTTGGTCAGGATGCGGTACAGCCACGCCTTGAGGTTGGTGCCTTCCTTGAACTGGTGGAAGGACGCGAACGCCTTGGCGAAGGTCTCCTGTACGAGATCCTCGGCGTCCGCCGGGTTGCGCGTCATGCGCAGCGCGGCCGAGTACAGCTGGTCCAAGAACGGGAGCACGTCGCGCTGGAACCGCTCCTGGCGCTGCTCAACGGTCTCCGTGGTGCCCGGTACCTGACCCACCCCCTTGACTGTGGCGCCCTTGGCCTTGGCCGGCCTGGTGGCGTCGTATCCCACAGACGATATCGGGCCGCGCTGCCTCATCACGCCCTCGGGGGCGCGCGCGCCGCCGGGCGGGGACACTACCCCCGCGCCGCGCGGGTAATCGGCAACGGCTGTGGTCATCGGCCTGCACCTCCGCTGTGTGCTCGTCCATCGCCTCGCCCGCGAGCGCGGACAAGGCCGTCCGTCCGGTCGTGCCGCGACACGTGTGCGGACGGTTATGAGACGGTGCAACGCCGGGACGCGCCCGCCGATTCCCCGACCGGGAGCCGCACGCGGAAAAGATTCCGGACGTCCCCGAGCGGACCGGGCCAACCCGCCCGGCCTGCACGGAGGGTGATGACCGGGCCCTGACGGGGAAAGAACTGACGTACACGGCGAGAACAGGAGCAAACCGTTGCTACCGGTGCCGGCGCGACCTCCCGAGCCCACCATCGCCAGCCTGCGCGACTCCCCCACGGAGGGCGACGCCCTGGCGCGCTACTGGAGGTTCTACTGGGCGGTGGCCGACGCGCAGCTGGCGCGCTGGCTGCCGCGCAGGCCGTCGCGCCTCCTGGACATCTCCGGCGATCACGGGCGGTGCGCCGAGCGCGCCGCGGAGGCCGGCCACACGGTCGTCGAGGTCCGCGACCCGCTGCTGGAGCGCCGCACGGCCGGCGCGCTCGCGGCCGGGACGTCCGGCGACGGGGCCTCCGGGCCGGGCCCCGCGACGACCAAGGTCCTCGGCGACTCGGGCTCGCTCGCCTTCCTCGGCGCCGCGTCCATGGACGCCGTCCTCGCCGAGAACCGGGTGCTGTCGCGGCACCTGGCCACCGAGGAGACCATCGCGGAGATCGCGCGGGTGCTGCGGCCCGGCGGGCGCGTGCTGCTGTGCGTGGACTCGCTGACGCTCGGGATGGCGCTGCTGGCCGAGCAGAGCCACTGGGCGCACCTGTCGGACGTGCCGAGCGCGGAGGTCGTCCTGGTGCCGTGGCCGGACGGGACGATCACCCGCTGCTTCGGCGCCGACCAGCTCCGCGAGCTGCTCGCCGAGGTGGGGCTGGAGGTCTCCTGGATCAGGCCGCGCACGGCGCTGTCCCCGTCGACGGTGGAGCACGTGCTGTCCTCGTCGCCGGACGCGCTGCCGCGTCTCGTCCGGACCGAGTTGAACGCCCCGCCCGGGGACGAGTCCCTGGGCTTCCACCTCCTGGCGAGCGCCAGGCGCCTCTAGGACGGCCCCTGAGGCCCGTTCCTACCGTCCGCGGCGGTCGTACCGGGCCTGGCACCGCACGCACCTGGCGGCGTCGGGACGGGCTTCCAGGCGCCCTTCCGGGACCGGGTCCCCGCAGCCCACGCACCGGCCGTAGGAGCCGGCGGCGACGCGGTCGAGGGCGGCCTGGACGGCGGCGCGGTGCCGGCGGAGGGAGTCGAGCGCGGCCTCGACCCGGTCGCGGTCGGAAAGGCCGGAGCCGGCGTCCGCCGCGGAATGGTCGCGCTCCGGGCTCTCCCCCCGCAGAATGGCGATGGAACGATCCAGATCCTCGACCATCGCCTCCAGTCGGGAACGGGCTGCGGCTGCGTCCACGAGGTCCGAACTCCTCCCGGTGGGGGTCTCCGGGCAAAGCCCTCCGGCGAACGGGAGGCCCGGTTCCGGCCGCCGGAACCGGGAGGGGCCGGGGCGGCGGCGGTCAGAACAGCGCGCCGGAATGGTTGTCGGAACTATCCCCATCACTGGACGGTTCTATGAGTTCCGGCCCGTTGTTTTTCACGCTGTTGACCGCTTTCGACACGGGATAGGCGTCCATCGTGCCGGCCATCGCGGGAACGAGCAGACCGCGCACCCCGTCCGGGTCGGTCAGCTCGGGATCGAGCCAGGCGTCCCACTGGTCGGGCCGGACGACCATCGGCATCCGGTCGTGGATCCGGCCGAGGTCGTCGGGCGCGTCGGTGGTGATCACCGTGCACGTCCACAGCCAGTCGGCGTCCTCCTCGTCGCGCGGCTTCCACAGCTCGTAAAGCCCCGCCATCGCCATGACGCCGCCGTCCTTGGGACGGATGAAGAACGGCTGCTTCCGCGGCTTCTTCTTCGCCTTCTTCTCTCCGTCCGCCGGGTCGTCGGCGTCCTGGAGCGTGTACCACTCGAAGTAGCCGTCGGCGGGCAGCAGACAGCGCCGCCGGGCGAACGCGCGGCGGTAGGACGGCTTCTCGTGGACGGTCTCGACCCGCGCGTTGATCATGCGGGAGCCGATCGACAGGTCCTTCGCCCAGGACGGGACGAGGCCCCAGCGCAGCGTCCGGAGCTGCCGCACCGCCTCCTCGTCCTCCGGGGCGTCCTTCGGCCGCCGGCTGAGGACCGCCGGGACCTGCTTCGTCGGGGCGACGTTGTAGTCGGGCTGGATCTCCCCGCCGGCCGCGTCGACCTGCACCTGGAACTCGTCCAGGAGCTCCTGACGCGCGCGGGTGGTGGCATATCGACCGCACATGGTCCCCATCCTGCCGCGCTTGAGGCGCATCGTGGCGGGCATGTAGCGGGTCATGCGACCCATCGAGACCCTGGCCCGCCCCCTGGTGGCGGCCCCGTTCATCATGACCGGTCTGGAGGCGGTCCGCGATCCGCGCCCGCGCGCCGAGCAGGTCGGGCCTTCGGTGAAACCGATCGCCGACCGGATCGACTGGATGCCGAAGGACCCCGAGACCCTCGTCCGGATCGAGGGCGCGATCAGCGTCGGGACCGGTGCGCTGCTGGTCATGGGCAAGTTCCGGCGGCTGACGACGCTGCTGCTCGCCGCCCAGATGGTGCCCGCGCTGGCGACCGAGCACCGCTACTGGACCGAGGACGACCCGGACCGCCGCGCCGAAGAGCGCTCCCACCTGCTGAAGAACGCCGCGCTGTTCGGCGCGCTGCTGATCTCGGCGACCGAGCCCCGGCGCCCCCCGCGCCTCGCCGAGTTGCGCCGCGCCGCGCGCGAGTCCCAGATCAGGGCGGGCGCCGAGGCCAAGGCCATGCGCCGCGAGGCCGCGGTGACGCTGCGGGAGGCCCGCCGCGAGGCGGCCCGGCAGGTCCGGGTGGCCCGCGCCGAGGGCGGCCGGAAGGCCGCGAGGCGGGCCGCGAAGGCGGCGAAGACCGGCGGCGGCGGTGGCGCGCTGCTCGGCGCGAAGCTGGGCAAGGCGTCCGCCAAGGCCGGGAAGGCGTCGGGCAGGGCGTCCGGGATGATGGCGCAGACCGGCAAGTCCATCAAGGCCGGCGCGGCGACGCAGGCCGCGAAGGCGGCGAAGGCGGGCCGGGGCGGCGGTGCCGCGTTCGGGATGAAGCTCGGCCGGGCGTCCGGGAGGGCCTCCGGCCGTGGCGGCGCGCTGCTCGGCGGGCTGAAGCTCGGCAAGGCGTCCAAGAAGGGCGGCAGGCTCGGGCTGCTGGGCGGCAAGGCCGTCGGCCGGGCCGGGAAGGCGCAGGGCATCGCGTCCCAGGCCGGCAAGACGGTGAAGGCGCAGACCGCCGCGCAGGCCGCGCGCGCCGCGAAGGCCGGCAAGTCGGTCAAGGCGGGCACCGCGACGCAGGCGGCGAAGGCCGCGAAGGCGGGCCGGACCGTCGGGACCGGCACGGCGGTGCAGGCCGGCAAGGTGCTGCAGGCCGTCAAGCACTGAGCCCGCGCCCCCCGGACGCCCCACCCCGGCGATGCCGGACCCGGGCCCGCGCGGGAGCCGGACTGGCGCCGGTTTCCCGAAGCGAGCCTTAACGCGGCCTCAAATCCGTTGAACCGCGCACCGGGTCGCCCGCGTACTGCCTGGTGACCGCCCGCTACCTGGGTCCTTCGACCGACACGGAGACGCCCGGCCATGGCAGCACCCGGATCGACCCGCCGGACCGGCGGCCTGCGGAGCCTGCTCCGCAGGCCGGGTCCGGGCGGCGGACCGCCCCCCGCGCCGGCCGGCGAGCAGCTGGTGGCGGAGCTGTACCGGGAGTACCAGCGGCCGCTGATGTCGTTCGTGCTGCGGCTGACCGGCGGCGACCGGCAGTGGGCGGAGGACGTCGCGCAGGAGACGATGATCCGGGCGTGGCGCAGCGCGGACCGGCTCGACGTCCGCTCGACCTCGCTGATGCCCTGGCTGGCCACCGTGGCGCGGCGTATCGTGATCGACGACCGTCGGCACCGCGACGTCCGGCCGCCCGAGGTCGGCGACGCCCCCCTGGAGAACCTCCCGATGGCGGACGAGATGGACGCCCTGCTGCGCAAGGTCGTGGTGACCGAGGCGCTGGCCTCGCTGTCGCCCGCGCACCGGCAGGCGCTGACCGAGACGGTCCTGCGCGACCGGACGGTGAACCAGGCGGCGGAGCACCTCGGGATCCCCGTGGGGACGGTGAAGTCCCGGGTGTACTACGCGCTTCGCGCACTGCGCGTCGCCCTGGAGGAGAGGGGGGTGCGGGACAGGTGACCGAAATGCAGACGAACGCGCGCGTCTGCGCGTATGCGTCATCCGAGCCTCGCCGTCGCCAAGGCACCTTCGCCAGGGTTTTGTCGGCGGCCCCGATTACGGTACGGGTTGTGATGGTGACGCAGGCGTACCGGTTCGCGCTGGACCCCACTTCCCGGCAGGAGCGGGGGTTGTGGTCGCATGCGGGGGCAGCGCGGTTCGCGTGGAACTGGGGTCTGGCCGCCTGCCGGGACCGCTACGACGCTGAGGGCAAGTGGTGGTCGGGCGCCGAGTTGCACCGGTTGTGGAACCGGGAGAAGAAGTCCGATCCGGGCCTCGGGTGGTGGAGCGAGAACTCCAAGTGCGTGTACCAGGAGGCGTTCCGCGACCTTGACCGGGCGTTGCGGGAGTTCGTCCGGTCCCGCAAGGGCGTTCGCAAGGGCCGCCGTCTGGGGTTTCCCCGGTTCAAGAAGCGCGGACGGTGCCGTGATTCGTTCCGATTCGGCGCCGGTGCGATGCGCTGCGGCGGCCGGACGGTGACGCTTCCGCGCCTGGGCACGATCCACACGCACGAGTCCACCCGCAAGCTGGCCCGCCGTTTGGAGAACGGGACGGCGCGGATCCTGTCGGCCACGGTGTCGCGGACCGCGCACCGCTGGTACGTCTCCTTCACCGTCCAACTCGACCGCATCGTCGCCGAGCGGCACGTCCGGCCGGGCAGTGCGGTGGGCGTCGATCTCGGAGTGAAGACGCTGCTGACCGCTGTGGACGACCATGGCCGCGTGACCCGGATCGCCGGGCCGAAGGCGCTGCGGACCGGGTTGCGCAAACTGCGGCGGCTCGGCAAGGCCCACTCGCGTAAACAGCGCGGCTCGACCAACCGTGCCAAGGCCGCCAAGCGGCTCGCCCGCCACCACGCCCGCGTCGCCGACATCCGCGCGGATGCCCTGCACAAGGCCACCACGCATCTGGCCGCCCGGTACGAAACCGTGGTGGTCGAGGACCTCAACGTCCCCGGGATGATCGCCAACCGGCGGCTCGCCCGCGCCGTGGCCGACCAGGGTTTCGGAGCCGCGCGGCGGATGCTGGAGTACAAGACCGGCTGGAACGGCGGCGGTCTGGTCGTGGCCGATCGGTGGTTCCCCTCGTCCAAGACCTGCTCGGGCTGCGGCGGGCGAAAGCCAAGCCTGTCGCTGTCCGAGCGGACCTTCCGGTGCGACGCCTGCGGCCTGACCTTGGACCGCGATGTCAACGCCGCGATCAACCTGCGTGACCTCGCCGCCAGTGGGGCGGAGAAGCGAAACGCCTGTGGAGGCGCTGTAAGACCCGGCCTTGCCGGGCAACCGCCCGCGAAGCAGGAACCCGGCGGCCGCGAACGCGGGCATGACCGGGGCCGCCGCCGTGCAAGCGGCGGCTACCCGAACAGCGGATGCCCGCATCCGCTCACGTTCCAGGTAACGGTGACCTCATGAGTTCGCAGGTCGAGCACACCGATGTCGGCGCCTACGCGCTCGGGCTCCTCGAAGCCGACGATCGGCGGGCCTTCGAGGCGCATCTGGCGGGGTGCGGCGTCTGCCGCGCCGAGCTGCGCGAGATGGGCGGGCTGGCGGAGGCGCTCTCCGGGATCGATCCGGCGGAGGCCGAGCCCCCCGGGGAACCCGCGAGGCCGCCCGCGCCGGTGATCGACATGGTCCGGCGCAAGCAGGCGCGGGACCGGCGGACGCGGCGCGTCGCGTACGGGGCGGGCGCGGCGGCGGCAGCGGCGCTGGTGGCGATCGGGGTGGGCGTCGGGACGACGCTGGGCGACGACGAGGGCAAGCCCCGGCCGCAGCCGCAGCCCCAGGCGATCGTCGGCGAGCGGCACCAGGCGACGGACGCGCGGACCGGCGCGTCCGGCACCGTCGGCCTGGTGGACAAGAAGTGGGGCACGCAGGTGACGTTCGAGCTGACCCACGTCAAGGGCCCGCTGAGGTGCCATCTGGAGGCGGTGTCGACGTCGGGGGCGCGGTCGGTCGTCGGCGGCTGGCGCGTTCCCGAGCCCGGGTACGGCGTCGCCGGGTCGCCGAAGCCGCTCGCGATGCAGGGTGCGACCGCGCTGTCGCGCAGCGAGATCAGCCGCTTCCAGGTCGTGGTGGACGGCGGGGGGACGCTGCTCACCATCCCGCTCTGACCCGCGAGGCGTCCCGGTCCGGCCCGCGAAAACGTTCGCGCCGCCCCCGCGGCCGCCCGATAACCTTGGGGCATGCCCTCTCCGCACTGGAACGCCCCGGTCGCCGACGGCCCGGTCGACGCCACGGTCCGGCTGCCCGGCTCCAAGTCGATGACGAACCGGGCGCTGATCCTCGCGGCGCTCGCCGAGGACCCGGTGTGCATCACCCGGCCGCTGCACAGCCGCGACACCGAGCTCATGGCGGACGCGCTGCGCGCGCTCGGCGCGAGCATCGGGGAGGACTCGAAGGCGGACGCCGTCGGGTCGTCGCCCCACGCTGATGCCGACTGGCAGACCGTGCCGCAGGAGCTGCGCGGCCCGGCGCGGGTGGACACCGGGCTCGCCGGGACGGTGATGCGGTTCGTCCCGCCCGTCGCGGCGCTCGCCGCGGGCGAGGTCTCCATCGACGGCGACCCCTACGCCCGCAAGCGGCCGATGGGCCCGATCATCGCCGCGCTGCGCGCGCTCGGCGTCGCCATCGACGACGGCGGGCGCGGCGCGCTGCCCTTCACCGTGCACGGGACCGGCGCGGTCGACGGCGGGCCGGTCACGATCGACGCGTCCGGGTCGTCGCAGCTGGTGTCCGGGCTGCTGCTGGCAGCGCCGCGGTTCGGCAAGGGCGTGGAGGTCCGGCACGAGGGGCCGCCGGTGCCGTCCGCGCCGCACCTGGCGATGACCGTCCGGATGCTCCGCGACCGCGGTGTGGCGGTCGAGACGGACACCGACGTCTGGCGGGTCGCGCCGGGTCCCGTCCGCGGCGGCGAGTGGGTGATCGAGCCCGACCTGTCCAACGCCGCCCAGTTCCTGGCCGCCGCGCTCGTCACCGGCGGGCGCGTCAC
Source organism: Spirillospora sp. NPDC000708 (assembly GCF_040299565.1). Taxonomy (NCBI): domain Bacteria; kingdom Bacillati; phylum Actinomycetota; class Actinomycetes; order Streptosporangiales; family Thermomonosporaceae; genus Spirillospora; species Spirillospora sp. NPDC000708. The sequence goes on along the minus strand of NZ_JBEPCJ010000045.1, from coordinate 23,844 downwards.
CGTGCCGGACTGGCCGTCGGACACCACCCAGCCCGGCGACGCGCTCCGCGACCTCCTCGCCCGGATGGGCGCGGACGTGGCGCCCGGCCCGGACGGGCTGACCGTCCGGGGGGGCAGCGGGTTCGGCGGGCTGGAGGCCGACCTGCACGACGTCGGCGAGCTGACCCCGGTGCTGGCGGCGCTCGCGGCGCTGGCCGACGGCCAGTCCCGGCTGACCGGGATCGCGCACCTGCGCGGCCACGAGACCGACCGGCTGGCGGCGCTCGTCACGGAGATCAACGGGCTGGGCGGGGACGTCCGGGAGCTGCCGGACGGCCTGGAGATCCGGCCGCGCCCGCTGCACGGCGGCGTCTTCCGCACCTACGACGACCACCGGATGGTGATGGCGGCGGCGGTGCTGGGGCTGGCCGTCCCGGGCGTGGAGGTGGAGAATCCCGCCACGGTGGGCAAGACACTTCCAGGCTTCACGGAGCTGTGGGCGTCGATGCTGGCGTCCGCCTGAGAGCGGCGCCGGCCGGAGAACGGAGACCGACCACTGGCACGACGAGTACAGGACTACGACGAGGACGACGTCCGGGTGCGGCCCGGGCGCCGCGGGTCGCGGCCGCGCACCCGCCGCCGCCCGGCGCACGAGGACGCCTCCGCCGGGTTCGTGACGGCGGTGGACCGCGGCCGGTACCGCTGCCTGGTGGACGCCGGGACCCGCGACGAGCGGCCCGTCACCGCGATGCGCGCCCGCGAGCTCGGCCGCAAGGGCGTGGTGGTCGGCGACCGGGTCGCGCTGGTCGGGGACGTGTCCGGCGCGACGGACACCCTCGCCCGGATCGTCCGGGTGGAGCCGCGGGCGTCGTCGCTGCGCCGCACCGCCGACGACACCGACCCGTTCGAGCGGATCATCGTCGCGAACGCCGACCAGCTGGTGATCGTGACGGCGCTGGCCGACCCGGAGCCGCGGCCCCGGATGATCGACCGGCAGCTCGTCGCCGGCTACGACGCCGGAATGGACCCGCTGCTCTGCCTCACCAAGGCCGACCTCGCCGACCCGGACGGCCTCGTCGCCGAGTACGCGCCGCTCGGCGTCCCGTACGTGGTGACGCGGCGCGGCGGCGACCTCGACGAGCTGCGCGGGCACCTGTCCGGCCGGATGAGCGTGCTCGTCGGGCACTCGGGCGTGGGCAAGTCGACGCTGGTCAACGCGCTGGTCCCGGACGCGGAGCGGGCCGTCAGCCGGGTGAACGCGGTGACCGGGCGGGGCCGGCACACGTCCTCGTCGGCGATCGCGCTGGAGCTGCCCGGCGGCGACGGCTGGATCATCGACACCCCGGGGGTGCGCAGCTTCGGGCTGGCGCACGTCGAGCCGGAGAACGTGATCAACGCCTTCGAGGACCTGGCGGAGGGCGCGGCGGAGCGCTGCCCGCCGCTCTGCGACCACCTCCAGGAGTCCTGCGGCCTGGACGGATGGGTCGCGGACGGGCACGCCAGCCGGGCCCGGCTGGACTCGCTGCGCCGGCTGCTCGCCAGCCGGGAGGGCGAGCCGGAGTAGCCGCATGCCCCGGAAACGGGGCGAGAACGGCGCTTCACTCCGTGTGGTACGTCGGTATCGTCGCCTGCATGCCGCGCACGATCGACGAGGGCCGCTACGAGCTCCTGGAGGAGCTCGGCCGCGGCGGTATGGGCGTGGTCTGGCTCGCCCGCGACACGGTGCTGCACCGCGAGGTGGCGATCAAGGAGGTGTCCCCGCCGCGCGGCCTGGACGGGACGCAGACCGAGCACGTGTACGCGCGGACGATGCGGGAGGCGCGGTCGGCGGCGCAGCTCGACCATCCCGGCATCGTCACGGTGCACGACGTCGTCCGGGAGGACGGCCGCCCCTGGATCGTGATGCGGCTGGTGCGGGCGCCCGCTCTGGACGCGGTGATCAGGCGGGAGGGCCCGCTCGCCCCGGACCGGGTGGCGCGGATCGGGCTGGACCTGCTGGGCGCGCTCCGGGCGGCGCACGCCGAGGGCGTGGTGCACCGCGACGTCAAGCCGGGGAACGTGCTGCTCACCGACGAGCGGGCCGTGCTCACCGACTTCGGCGTCGCCACCATCGCGGGCGACGAGACGCTCACGCAGACCGGCGCGATCGTCGGCTCCCCCGCCTACCTGTCGCCCGAGCAGGCGCGCCGCGAGGACGCCACCGCGGCGTCCGACCTGTGGTCGCTGGGCGCCACGCTGTACGCGGCGGTCGAGGGCCGCCGCCCGTTCGAGCGTCCTGACATCTACGCCCTGATGGGGGCGCTGCTGCGGGAGGACCCGGACCCGGTGCGCCGGGCCGGGCCTCTGGAACCGGTCCTGCGCGGGCTGCTGCGCCGCGACCCGCAGGAACGGCTCGGCTACGACGAGGCCGAACGGCTTCTGCGCGCGATCGCGGCGCAGCCCACGCCCGGCCCGGCCGCTCCAGGCCCGATTCCGCCAGGCCCGCTGCCGAACCCGGAGCCGCGAGGCCTCAACGCCACCCTTGGCCAGGGCGGCGAAGGGACGCAGCCGCCCGGCCCGGCGCCCGGACCCGAGCCGCCGCCGCTTCCCGAATCGCCGCCGCCCCGGCCCGCGCGGCGGCGGTGGGAGCTGATCGTCCCGGCGGGGATCTTCGCGGTCGCGCTGGTCGCGGCGGCCGTGGTGTTCGCGGTCTTCGTCGACGGCGGCGGGAACGGCGGCCCGCGCGGCACGCCGAGCGCCCATCCGTCGCCGAGCGCGGGCTCCGGCGTCCCGCCGGGCTACCACCGGTACGAGGGGTCGGCGTTCGTGGCGGCCGTGCCCGACGGCTGGACGGCCGACGGCTCCGGCGACGACGTCACCTTCACCGCGCCCGGGAAGGGCGCGACGCGCGGCCTGGCCGTGACGCGGGCCAAGCCCGGCCCCTTCGACACCAGCGATCCCGGGGACGCGCTCGCGGCGGCGACGAAGGACTTCGACTACACCGACTACAAGCAGGTGTACTTCAATCGGAAGGTGCCGTACCTGGGCCGGGACGCGGCGGAGATCGAGTTCACGTTCACCAAGAACGGCACGGCCGGACGGGCGCGGGTGCGGGTCTTCCCGTTCGACGGCGCGCTCTACCAGGTGATCCTGGCCGCCGACCAGGCGCACTGGGACGCGACCGTCCCCGTGTACGAGACGTTCCTCGCGAGCTTCCGCTCCTCTGGCTGAACCGGCGCCCGCACGGACGCCCTGACCGGCCGGGCGGCGCGGCCGTTCAGCCGGAAGTTCACGTGGCCGGACGCTCCTGAGCGAGGTCGCCGAACAGGGCGCGGGCCCGCGCCTCCGCCTCGTTCAGGGCCCGGACGTGCTCGGGCGCCAGCTCCTCCACGCACCGGGTCATCTCCTCGGTGACGTGGCTGAACGCGTTCTCCTCGGCGGCGCGCAGCGCGGCCCGCACGGTCGCGGACCGGGCGCCGAGCGCGGCCCACTCCAGCTCCAGCCGCGCGACGGCCTCGTCGAACGCGCGGGCCGTCCCGGCGCCGGCGTCCTTCAGCTCCTCGGGGATCGGGCCGCGCCCGGCCTTGCGGGCCTGCGCGGACAGGCCGGAGACGCGTTTGGCGAGCGCCAGGCCCTCGCGGGCCAGCGGCAGCACCTCGGTGATCAGGTCGGTGACGGCCCTCGCCAGCTCCTCGACCCGGGTGAGCAGGGTCTGCGTCGCCTCCTCCAGCGCGCCGGACGTCCGCGCGGCGACCCGTTCGGCCACGTCCTGCCTGCTGCGGGACAGCACGGGGACGACGTCGCGGTCGAGGCGGCGGCGCAGCTCCTCCTCGCGGGCGTCCCGCCCGCCGGTCCCGTCGCTCCCGGCGCGCTCCGCCCAGTCCGCCCAGAGCCGTTCGAGGCGCTCGTCGCCGGACGCGGCGATCTCCGCCGTGATCTCCTCCAGCGCCTCGCCGGCGCGTGCCTTCAGCCGCTCGACCCGCCCGTACAGGGCCTCCCGTTTGAACGGGTCGTTCAGCTCGTTCAGCTGCGCCTGCAGCCGGCGGGAGACGTCGATGGCGTGCTCGGCCAGGGGGACGAGGCGGTCGGCGAGCTCGTCGAGCGTCCGCGCGCGGCGCGGATCGGTCAGCTCGGCGACCCACCCGGGTAGATCGTGGGCCATGCGCCCATGCTGCCAGGTGCCCGCGCGCGGCACCGCCCGCCGCGCCTCGGGGGCGGGCCGAAAAGCCGTTACGGCCGGGGGGTTCTGGACTGCTGGCGTGTGAGTGTCCAGGGTGGAGTGCCGGCGTGTGTTGGGCGGAGCCGTGTTCCCGTAGGGCTGGTCAGGGCGGCCCGGGCCAGTGGGGTCGGTTGCGGTGTGCGGCGAGTGACATATCGATTGCACGTTCGAATGCAGTCACTTAAAGTATCGGCCATGAAACAGTCCGCCACCGATGGTGAGAGGGCCGCCACCGGCGCGTTCGCCGCGCCGTTCGTGGTGGCGGGGCCGTCGGGGGTGGCGGTGCGCGACCGCCTCAAGGGCCTGACCGCCCAGGACGAGCGGGTGCTGCGGCTGACCGGTGCGCATCTGGGGTCGCTGGCCGGCCGTGATCTGAAGGTCCGCTGCGCCGACGGCCTGGAGCATGACGCGCAGCGGTGGGCGGTGCGCAAGCGGGAGTTGACGGGCGAGTCGTCGGCGCGGTGGGCCGGGAGTATCACCAAGGCCACCCATGACCAGTGGGCGCTGGCGCGGCGTGGCCTGCTGGCGCATCTGCGCTCGCTTGAGGCCGGTGTGGCGACGATCGAGCATCGGCTGTCCCTGCCGATCGGCGCGCCGGGCAGCAAGCGGGCGCCCGGCGGCTACCGCTCCAGACGGGAGTGGTTCGCCAAGTCCCGTCGCCTGGGTGTGCTGCGGGACCGGCTGGCCGCCGAGCGGGCCGACTGGGACGCCGGGCGTGTGCATGTGGTGCGGGGCGGCCACCGGCTCCTCAACGCCCGGCACCATCTGAATGAGGCCGGGCTCACGCAGGAGCAGTGGCGGGAGCGGTGGGAGGCCCGACGCTGGTTCCTGCGCGCCGATGGCGAGTCGGGCAAGCGGTACGGCAACGAGACCATCCGCATCGCCCCGGGCGGGGAGGTGTCGATCCGGCTCCCGGCCCCGCTGGGGTACCTGGCGAACGCACCGCACGGCCGGTACGTCCTGGCGGCCCGCGTCGCCTTCCGGCACCGGGGTACCGAGTGGGCCGACCGCATCACGGCCGACCGGGCGGTGGCCTACCGCATCCACCTCGACGTCGAGCGAGGCCGCTGGTACATCACAGCGTCCTGGCAGCGCGTCACCGCACCGACACCCCCGCTGGAGACCGCGCGCGTACGTGGCATGATCGGGGTCGACACCAACGCCGACCACTTCGCCGCCTGGCACCTGGACCGGCACGGAAACCCCGTCGGCGACCCCAAGCGGTTCGGCTACGACCTGTCCGGCGACGCCGCGCACCGCGACGCCCAAGTCCGGCACGCCATCACCGGCCTGCTGCACTGGGCCGCCGACTGCGGGGTCGCCGCGATCGCCATCGAGGACCTCGACTTCGCCGCCGAGAAGACCCGGGAGAAGCACGGTCGCCGCAAACGGTTCCGGCAACTGATCTCCGGCATGCCCACCGGGCGACTGAGGGCCAGGCTGGTGGCGATGGCGGCCGAAGCCGGGCTGGCGATCGTGGCGGTGGACCCCGCCTACACCTCCACCTGGGGCGCCCAGCACTGGCGTGAACCGATGAGCAGTAAGACCAGGAGGGTTTCCCGGCACGATGCGGCGAGCATCGCGATCGGGCGACGCGCCCTGGGGCACCCGATCCGGCGACGAACGGCACCACCCCGCCATCACCAGAGCGATGATCGCGGGCATCGGACCGTCCAGACCGGACCGGGTACCCTGGGGCGTGAGGGACCCTGCCACCCCGTCACGGAGCCCGTACACGATGCAGGCCCCCCGGACGCGGGCAACCAGAACGCGGGGAACCAGCGCGTCCAACACCGTTCGGGACACGCGCAGCACCGGGACATGGGTTCAGAACTCACTCCTGGACACTGTTGAGGAACGGTGAGTGTGTCGGTGCGGGCCGTGATCGCGGTAGCGTGGCACGCCGTGGCGGGCTATTCCGATGACCTGCGTCTCGCGCACGTGCTGGCGGACGGGGCCGACGACATCACGACCAGGCGTTTCCGCGCCCTCGACCTGAGCGTCGAGACCAAGCCGGACCTGACGCCGGTCAGCGACGCCGACCGCAGCGTGGAGGAGCAGATCCGCGGCACGCTGAAGCGGGCCCGGCCGAGGGACGCGGTGCTCGGCGAGGAGTACGGGCGGACCGGATACGGCAACCGGTGCTGGATCATCGACCCGATCGACGCCACGAAGAACTTCGTGCGCGGCGTCCCGGTGTGGGCGACGCTCATCGCGCTGATGGAGAACGACGAGATCGTGGTCGGGGTCGTGTCGGCGCCGTCGCTGAACCGGCGCTGGTGGGCGGCGCGCGGCGGCGGCTCCTGGACGGGCCGCAGCCTGACCCGCGCGACCCGGATGACCGTGTCGGCGGTGACGGAGCTGTCGGACGCGTCGCTGTCGTTCTCCAGCCTGAGCGGCTGGGAGGAGCAGGGCCGGCTCCCCCACTTCCTCGACCTGACGCGGCAGGTGTGGCGGACGCGGGCGTTCGGGGACTTCTGGTCGCACATGATGGTGGCGGAAGGCGCGATCGACATCTCCACCGAGCCGGAGGTGTCGCTGTGGGACCTCGCCGCCCTCCAGGTGATCGTGGAGGAGGCGGGCGGGATGTTCACCGACCTGTCCGGGGTGCCGGGCCCGGACGGCGGCAGCGTGGTGTGCACCAACGGGCGGCTGCACGCCGAGGTGCTGCGCGCGCTGGGCGGCGGGCAGCTGTCCCTGCGGGTCTGACGGCTGGCCTCCGGGCGGACTCGCGACATATCGTGGAACAGCGGTCGCGGGACGGCCGTTGTAACAGATGGCGGCCCGTCAACGGAGGTACCAGATGTCGACCAAGACCAAGGTAGTGATCGGTGGAGTCGTCGTCGGCTTCCTGACCCTGTTCGTGTTCCCGTGGTGGCTGAGCGCGCTGATCATCCTGGGCGTCCTCGGGGCGCCGCTCGCCGGCTACCTGATGCTCGACCCGTCGCAGCGCAAGCGCGTCCGCGCGCAGGGCCGCAAGCGGCTGGGCAGCTGATCCCCGCCCGGCCCCGCCACGCCGCGGCGTTCGCCGCGCCGTAGCATTCGCCTCGTGGCGGAGATGCGGATCGGTGTCGTCGGGGCCGGGATCCTCGGACTGGCCGTCGCGCGGCGGCTGACCGCGACGCGGCCCGGCGCGCACGTGACGGTCCTGGACAAGGAGGCCCGCATCGCGGCCCATCAGACGGGCCACAACAGCGGTGTCGCCCACGCGGGCCTCTACTACGCGCCGGGGTCGCTCAAGGCGACCCTGTGCCGCCGCGGCATCGGCCTGCTGAAGGAGTACTGCGCGGAGAAGGGCCTGCCGTACGAGGAGTGCGGCAAGGTCGTCGTGGCGCGGGACGCGGGGGAACTCGGCCCGCTGGAGGAGATCGAGCGCCGCGCGACCGCCAACGGCGTCCCCGGCCTTCGCCGGCTGACGGGCGCCGAGCTTCGCGAGATCGAGCCGCACGCCGCCGGGGTCGCGGCGCTGCACTCGCCCACCACCGCCATCGTCGACTTCCCGGCGGTGGCGCGCGCGTTCGCGGACGACGTCGCCGCCGGCGGCGGCGAGGTCCGGCTGGGCTTCGAGGTGGTGCGGCTCGGCCGGGCGGGCGACCGCGTCCGGGTGGGCTCGCCCGGGGGCGAGGAGCTGGTGTTCGACCTGCTGATCGTGTGCGCCGGCCTCCAGTCGGACCGGGTGGCCCGGCTGGCGGGCGACGCCGCGGAGCCGGCGATCGTCCCGTTCCGGGGCGAGTACTACCGGCTCGTCCCGTCCCGGACGGACCTGGTGCGCGGGCTGATCTACCCCGTGCCCGACCCGCGGTACCCGTTCCTCGGCGTCCACTTCACCCGCCGCGTGGACGGCGGCGTCGACGTCGGCCCGAACGCCGTCCTGGCGCTGGCGCGGGAGGGCTACCGGCGCCGCGACGTCCGTCCCGCCGATCTGTGGGAGACGCTGCGCTTCCCCGGCTTCCGGCATCTCGCTCGGCGGCACTGGCGGACCGGGGCGAAGGAGCTGTACGGGTCGGCGGTCAAGCGGGCGTTCGTCGCGCAGGCGCGCGGGTTCGTGCCGGAGCTGACCGCGGACGACGTCGTCGCCGCGCCCGCGGGCGTCCGCGCCCAGGCGGTGGACGCGGACGGCTCGCTGGTGGACGACTTCCGCATCGGCCGCGTCGGCCCGGTCGTGACCGTCCGCAACGCGCCCTCTCCGGCCGCGACCTCGTCCCTCGCGATCGCCGAGCACGTCACGGCCCGCCTCTAGGGCCACAGCTTCCGGTCGTCGCCGCGCGGGTCGTGGACGATCTCGTCGGACGGGTGGTCGAAGAGCTTCACGGCGCGGCCGGACGGCTCGAACCGCTCCCAGCCGGGGTCGCCGCCGGAGGCGAACGCCACCCAGGCGCGGTGCATCCGGTCGGCCAGCCCCTGCGGCGGGTTCGGGCCGGAGAGGCCCTCGGGCTCGGCGGTGAGGTTGTCGAAGACGAAGCCGAGTTCCAGGGCGTGGCAGGCGCCGAGGTCGTGGTTCGGGGACCGCCAGCCGAACTCGTACATCCAGGTGCCGCCGGTGCCGCCGGACGCGGCGTGCCGCTCGGCGAGCCGGTTCGCGGGGATCCGGAACAGGTGGTCGGTGATGATCGTCGCCATCAGCTCGCCGGACGGGACGCCCGGGTGCCGGTCGCGGTAGGCGGCCGCCACCGCCGGCGGCACGCCCATCCCGGCGGTCGCGGCGAACACCAGGTCGTCGGTGAGGGCGGCGGCGATCCCGGTCGGCATCAGGAACAGCCGGAACTCCTCGGAGGTGTAGCCGGTGAGCAGGTCCACGTCGCGTCCGGCGCCGGCGGCGACGGCGTCCTCGGGCCGCCGGGTCAGCAGCTCGCCGTCCAGCACGGGGGTGAGGGACATGCCGCCGGCGGCGGTGGTGGCGCCCCAGCGGCCGGGGTCGGGCAGCGCGGTGACCTCGGCGGCCACGGCGGACTGGACGGGCAGGATCGCCGCCGGGTCGAGCGCGGCGAAGCCCTCGGCGGTGGGTTCGACGCCGAGCCGCGCGGCCATCTCCTTGGTGACGAGCAGCGCGTCCGCCGGGTCCTGCGCGATGGAGCCGGCGCCGCTCTGCGCGATCGCGCGGTGGAACAGGCCGAGGTCGAGGGAGAGCAGGGTGCTGACGCTCATCGCGCCCGCGGACTCGCCGAACACGGTGACGCGGGCGGGGTCGCCGCCGAACCCGGCGATGTTGTCGCGGACCCATTCCAGCGCGAAGATCTGGTCGAGCAGCCCGCGGTTGGCGGGGGCCCCCGGCAGATGCGCGAAGCCCTCGACGCCGAGCCGGTAATTGACGCTGACGCAGACGACGCCGTCGCGGGCGAAGGTGTGCCCGTTGTAGACGTCGACGGCGCCGGACCCGTTGCGGAACGCGCCGCCGTGGATCCACACCATGACCGGCAGCCCGGAGCCGCCGGGATCGGCCGTCCAGACGTTGAGGTTGAGGCAGTCGTCGCCGGGGACGACGGGATCGGGCAGCAGCCGGTCGTAGGGGCGCGGGTAGCCGGGCTTGGGCGCGGTGGGCCCGTACTCGGTGGCGTCGCGGACGCCGTCCCAGGGCTCGTGCGGCCGCGGGGCCTTGAACCGGTTCTCGCCGAACGGCGGCGCCGCGTAGGGGATGCCGAGGAAGGCGGTGACGCCGTCCCGGGTGGTGCCGCGAACCTCGCCGTACGCCGTCCGAACGACCGCCGCCATGGCCCGCCTCCGATTCTAGAACGAAATTCGACAATCAGAGGGTACGGGACGGCCGCCCGGGGCGGAATGGGCGATTCAGCCGGTGCCGTCCCCCGGCCGCAGCATCCGGGTGAGGTAGCCGCGGGCGAACGCGCGGATGTCGTCCTCGTCGTCCAGCGCGAGCCCGCCGCCGGGCACCAGCAGCAGCGACACCGCGACCCGCAGCAGCACCTCGGCGACGGCGTTGTGCTCGTCGGCGCGGTCGGGGCGGGCGCGGCGCAGCCGGCCGGCGAGGACGTCGCGGGCGGCGATCATCACCGCGCCGCCGTTCATGCTGAGCTGCGGCAGGAACGCCTCCGGCTCGCTCTGCAGGACCCGCGTCATCAGCGGGTGCGTCCGAGCGCTCTGCAACCCGGCCACGAAGCCCTCGACCACCGCGTCCTCGGGGGACGCGAGCCCCTCGGTGGCGCGGGCGATGCCGGTGAGGAAACGGCGGCACTCGCGCAGGATCACCGCCTGGAGCAGCTGCTCCTTGTTGGTGAACCGCCGGTAGATCGTGGTGCGCGCGACGCCGGCGCGCTTGGCGACGTCCTCGACGCTGACCCGGCGCAGCCCGTAGGTCTCGAACTCGCCGAGCGCGGCGTCGAGGATCCGGGCGTCGAGGTCGTCGCCGTCGGCGGCGGGATCGGACAGCCGGGCGAGCAGCCCGCCGTCGCCGCGCTCAGACGGCCGGGCACCGGTCAGCGAGGTCGCGTCCGTGGTCATGGACGCACCTTAACCGCCCCCGGGGCCCCTTCCGTGACATTCCGCGCGACACAGCTACAATTACTGTCGTTCTGTTCCATCCTCGTCCCCCCTCGGCGGTGTCCATGCCCGATCCAGCGCCCACCCCTCTCGGCCCCGGCTCGCTGACCTGGCGGTACTTCGGGGACACCCGGATGCTGCTGGTCGGCCCGCGCGCCGCGGTGCTGCAGAACATGCTCCCGGCGCTCGGCCAGGGCGTCCTGGACCACTCGGTGTTCTTCTCCGAGACGTTCGCGCGGCTGAAGCGCTCCGCCGGCCCGATCCTCGACACCGTCTACGGCGGCGACCGCTCCCCCGAGACGGGACGGCGCGTCCGCGACTACCACGTCGGCATCAAGGGGACGATGCCGGACGGCTCCCGCTACCACGCGCTCGACCCCGAGACCTACTACTGGGCGCACGCCACCTTCCTCGACAACATGCTCTACGGCATCGAGACGTTCATCCGGCCGCTCGCCGAGGACGAGAAGCGCCGCATCTACGACGAGTCCAAGACCTGGTTCCGGATGTACGGGGTCAGCGACCGGGCCATGCCGGACGACTGGGAGGCGTTCCAGGCGTACTGGAAGCGGATGCTCGACGAGGAGATCGTCGCGCACAAGACCGCCCGCTACGGCGTCGGCTACGTCACCAAGGGCCTGCCCGCGCCGCCGAAGGTGCCTGCGCCGGTGTGGCGGGCGGTGTCGCCGCCGCTGAACGCGGTCGCCCGGTTCATCACGGTCGGCGGCCTGCACCCCCGGATGCGCGAGCTGCTGGAGCTGCCCTGGAGCGCGGCCGACGAGCGCCGGTACCGCCGGTTCGCCGCGGCCGTCCGCGCCGGGAACCGGCTGTGGCCGCTGCTCCCCGAGGCCGCCCGCTACCTTCCGCAGGCCCGCCGCGCCTTCCGCCGCGCCCGCGCCGCCCGCAGCGGTCAGGGGGCGGAGCGGATCCTCGCGTCGTAGGCCTTCCTGGCCTCCGGGTCGTAGTCCAGGAAGAGCGTGTCGAGCCCGTAGCGGCGGGACACGGCCTGCTTCAGCCGGTCCGGCAGGAGGGCGCCGAGCCTGATCTGGCGGCCCAGCGCCTTCGGGACGACGACCTGCGGGCGCGGGCGGGCGATCAGCCCGGCGACGGCGGCGGCGATCTCCTCCGGCTCGCAGTTGCGCATCCCCTTCGGGCTGCGCGTCCCCGCGATCAGGTCGGTGTTGGTGAACGTCGGCAGCACCGCGCTGACGTGCACGCCCTTTCCCCGCACCTCCAGCCGCGCCGCCTCGGTGAACGCCACGACCGCGGACTTGCTGGCGTTGTAGAGCGCGAGGCCCGGCGTCGGCAGCACCCCGGCGACGGACGCCACGTTGATCACGTGGCCGCGCCCGCGCGGCAGCATCCGGCCCAGCGCCAGCTTCGTGCCGAGCATGACGCCGTGCACGTTGACGTCCAGGCAGCGGCGGGCGTCGGCGTCGCTCTCGCCGGTGACGGGCCCGATCGGCATGATCCCCGCGTTGTTCACCAGCACGTCCAGCGGCCCGGCCGCGTCCTCGGCGTTCGCCAGGAACGCCTCGAACGACTCGCGCGCCGTCACGTCCAGCGGGAAGGCGGCCACGCCCAGCGACTCGCCCGCCTCCTTCACGGCGGCCTCGTCGACGTCGCCGATCACGACGGCGGCGCCCCGGGCCCTGAGCGCGCGGGCGGTCGCCAGCCCGATGCCGCGCGCCGCGCCGGTGATCGCGATGACCTTGCTCACGGGGCCTCCTGAAGCCGGTCGAGCCGGACGGGCAGGCCGTCCTTCGGGGACGGCAGCGACGTGGTGTCCAGCGGCCATTCGTACCGCCCGGGCACGCTCCACCGGTACCGCTGGAGGACCTGGTGCAGGATCGTCTTCACCTGCATTCCCGCGAAGTACATGCCGATGCACTTGTGGGCGCCGCCGCCGAACGGGGACCAGGCGTACTTGTGCACCTTGTCCTCGCGGCGGTCCGGCGAGAACCGCTCGGGGTCGAACGTGTCGGGGTCCTTCCACCACTGGGACATGTGGTGGTTGCTCAGCATCGGGACGACGACGGTCGTGCCGGCGGGGATGTGGTAGCCGAGGATCGAGGTGTCCTTGACGACCCGGCGCGGCAGCGCGGGGACGGGCGGGACCATCCGCAGCGACTCCTTCATCACCATGTCGATGCCGGTCAGCGCGTCGAGGTCCGCGTACTCCAGCGACGGCCGGCCGAGCCGCTCCGCGAGCGCAAACGTCTCGTCCCGCAGCCGCTCCTGCCATTCCGGGTACTTGGCGAGGTAGTACGCCATCGTGGTGAGCGTGATGGTGGTGGTGTCGTGCGCCGCCATCAGCGCGAAGATCATGTGGTTGACGACGTCCTCGTCGGTGAAGCGCTGCCCGTCGTCGGTCTCCGCCTCGCACAGCGCCGCGAACAGGTCGTCGCCGCCGTCCCGGCGCTTGGCGGGCAGGTGCTGGTAGAAGAACGCCTCCAGCTCCCTGCGCGCCCGCAGGCCCTTGTTCCAGCGCAGGCCGGGGACGTTGAACCGGACGTAGGCCGTGCCGGCGCGGACGGCGTCGATGAACGCGCCGTTGACCCGGTCGGCCTCGGCGCGGTCCAGTTCGACGCCCATGAAGACGTCCGTGGCGAGGTCGAGGGTGAGCTGCTTGACGTGGTCGTAGACCTTGAAGCCGGACCGGGCGTCCCACGCCTCGACGCCCCGGACGATGCCGGGCGCCATCGCCTCCATGTACGCCTGCAGCCGGGGCCGGGTGAACGCCTGCTGCATGATGCGGCGGTGGTGCAGGTGCTCCTCGAAGTCGAGGAGCATGATGCCGCGGTGGAAGAACGGCCCGATGAAGTAGCTCCAGGCCGGGCCGTTCGCGAACGCCTTGTCCCGGTTGACCAGGACGGCCTCGGCGGCCTCCGGCCCCTGGACGGTGCAGGTCCGCATGCCGAGCAGCCAACCCCACGCGATCGGGCCGTACTCCTCGTAGCGGCGCCGGGCCATCCCGATGGGGTCGCGCATCACGCTGAGGGTGTTGCCGACGTACGGGATTCCGGGGACGCCGGGGACCGCCTTGAGTCCGCTGCCCTCCGGCGGCGGCGCGAGCACGCTCGTCATGAACCCTCCGGACGCGCCGCCCGGGCGGGGGCCGGGGCGGCGTGCAACAAAAGTGCAGTTTCTGTCGCTTTGTTGTAACGCAACGGACGGCCGTAAGTCCAGGCTTACGGCAGGTGAGTTACACCGCCGGACGCGGGGGCGCGCAGCAGCCGCCGCCGCGCCGCCTCCGTCAGCGGCCGGTACGCGCCCGCCTTGTCCCGGTAGTACGTCCGCCCGTCCGCCACCGCCGGGACGCCCTCCGCGCGCAGCGGAGCCGTCCGCAGCCGCCGCCCGGCCGTGACGGGCACCTCGTCCACCACCCGGACGATCGCCGGCCGCAGCCCCGGCTCCACCCGCAGCAGCGCCTCCGACAGGTCCACCGGCTTCAGCTCGGCGCCGTCCGCGGCGGGACGGCCCGCCGCGCCCGCCTCGCCGCGCTTGGCGTCGCGCAGGCTCACGGCCGCGGCGGCGAGCTCGGTGTCGCCGACCGGGATGCCGTAGACCGCGACGATGTCGATGTACGGCAGGTCGCCGAGCGCGTCCCGGATCGGCCCCGGCGGGACGATCCCCTCCGCCGTGCGGATCAGCTCCGCGTCCCGCCCGACCGGCCAGAAGTCGCCATCGGCGTCGCGCCGGAACAGGTCGCCGGTGATCGTCCACGCGTCCTCGGGGCGGAACACCCCGCGCACCGGCCGCGCCGCCGCCCCGAGCGCCGACGGCCGGACCCGCGCGAGCAGCATGCCGATCTCGCCGGGCTCGCACTCGACCCCGAGGCCGTCCGGCCCCTGGACGAGGCGCCCGCTCTCCAGGTCGTAGCGGGCCAGCCGCACCTCGGCGCTGCCGGGCAGCGGGCGGCCGAGCGAGCCGGGCTTCTTGCCGCTCAGGTTGACCAGGACCGCCTCGCCCTCGGTCGAGGCGTAGAACTCCAGCACCCGCGCGGGCGCGAACCGGTCCTCGACCCGCCGCCACAGGTTGCGCGGCATCCCCGACCCGATGAACAGCCGCACCGCGTGGTGCCGCTCGGCCGGGTCGGGCGGCGCGTTCACCAGGTCGCGCAGCAGCGTCCAGGTGTAGGACGCGACGGTCACGCCGTAGCGGCGCGCCTCGTCCCAGAACGTCTCCGGGTCGTAGCCGCTGGCGAGCGCGAGCCGCGCGCCGCCCGCGACGGCGCCGCCGAGGCTCATCAGCAGCGCGGACGGGTGCTGCAGCGGCGTGATGCTGTAGACGGTGTCGGCCGGCGACAGCGCGGCGGACGAGGCCGTGCCGAACGCCGACAGCGCCCACCGCCGGTTGGTGATCCGGTTCGCGCGCAGGTGCTCGCCGTCCCCGCTGAAGATCACGAACGCGAGGTCGCCGGCCCGCCCCGGGTTCGGCCGGTACCAGCGCGGCAGCTCCACCGCGTCCGGGTCGATCAGCTCCATGTCGGGCAGCGGGCCGCGCCCGCCCGGCCGGTCGCCGCGCCCGGCGCCGCCGAGCACGTGGCCCTCGACCCCGTCCAGGCGGGCGGCCCGCGCCGCGTGCTCGGGGTCGGCGATCACCCGGGTGACCCCGCTCAGCCGCGCCTCCGCCGCCGGGTCGCCGTCCGGGCGCAGCAGCACCGCGACGGCGCCGAGCCGGCTCAGCGCCGCGACCAGCGCCAGCGCCGTCGGCCGCGTGCCCATCAGCACGCCCACCGCGTCCCCGTGCCGGACGCCGATGTGGATCAGCCCCCGCACGACCGCGTCGATGCGCCGCTTGGCGGCGTCGTGGGTGTGCGCGCGCCCCTGGTAGAGGAAGAACACCTCACCGGGCATGCGCCGGGCCTGCTCGTCCAGGAGCAGGCCCATCGACATCCGCGTGTCGGAGTGGATCCGCTCCAGCCGGGCCAGCCGCGGCAGGTTCTGCGCGGCCTCCCCGCTCAGCTGTCGCGTCCCCTGGACGGCCCGCGCCGCCGTCCGGAACGCCGAGCGCGCCGCGCTCGTCCCGATGCCCATCGCCAGCTGGAGGCCGTAACCCGCGGGCCCGCCGGGAAGGGACGCGGGCGGGACCTCCTCGTCCCCGGTCACCGGCGCGACGATCTCGGGCAGCTCCCCGTCGCCCTCGCGCCACCGCGCCCACGCCGCGACCGCCGGCCACGTCCGGGAGATCGCGAGGCCGCCCACCACGAGCCCGAAGTGCCCGGCCCGCAGGCACGCCTCGTACACCTGCGCGCGCGGCGCGGCCCGCCGGATCCCGCGCACCATCGGCGGCGCCGCGATCTCGTCGACCTCGCCGACGAACGTCAGCACCGGGCAGGTGATGTCGGCCAGCGTGACGAGGCGGTCGCCGATCACGAACCCGCCCGTCAGCATCCGGTTGTGCTGGACGAACTGCCGGATGAACTCCGCGAGCGCCGGGCCGGGCCACGACACCCAGCCCTCCCGCTCCAGGAACCGGCGCTGCCGCTCGCGCGGCGCCAGCCGCTCCCGGTCGTGCAGCTGCATGAGGAACTCGGCCCGCGACCGCACCGACTTCACCGGGCTGAGCAGCTGGAACCCCAGCCGCGTCACCCAGCCCGGCACCGCGAACCCGCCGAGCATCCAGTCCGGGATCCGCTCGGCGCCCTCCGTCGCGATCCAGCTCGGCAGCCCGAACGGCAGCCCGACGCTGGTGTCGGACGGGCTGCCGAACGTCACGATCGACGCCACGCCCTCGCTGCGCCGGTACGCCGCCGCCTGGTAGACGAACATGCCGCCCTGCGAGTACCCCGCGAGGTGGACGTCCCGCCCGGTGATCGCGCGGACCCGGTCGATCGCGTCGCTGACCGCCACCACGTGGTCGGTGACGGTCCGCTCCAGCCCGCCGGGTTCGCGCTCGGGCGCGCCGAAGTCGACCACCCAGGGGTCCACGCCGAGGTCCCGCAGCACCCCCACCGCGCTGACCCGCGAGGAGATGTCGTACACCTCCGCCGTGATCATCAGCGGCGGGACGAGCAGCACCACCGGCCCGTCCGCCGCCCGCGGGAAGTAGTGCCGCAGGCGGTACACGCGCTGCTCGGTCACCACCTCGAACGGGGAGGCGTCCTCCTCGGTGTCCAGGCCGCCGAAACGGGCGACCTCGAGGGCGTTCTGGGCGGTGGAACCCAGGCGGGAACCCAGGCGAAAAAGCGTCGTGGCAACAGACGGCATCGTCGACCTCTCAGAGCGTCAACCCATGTTGTCCGTTATCACCGGCTTTAGCAATTGGACGCCCCGTTCAGAGGCTGACCTCACAACGCCGGCCCCCCCGGCCGCCGCGCGGGCTCAGTCCACGACGCGGGCGCCGTCCATCTTGCCGTCCTTGAGCCGCTCCCACATGTACCGGCGGCGGGGCTTGCCGCTGGACGTGCGCTGGATCAGCCCGGTGCCGACCACGATCGTCACCTCGACGTCCTCGCCGACCCGCCGGCGCAGCATCTCGCGCACCTCGGGCACCCACGCGTCGTCCAGCGTCTCGGCGAACAGCGCGAGGCCCTTCTGCCCGGCGCCCGGCACCCCGACGACCACGATGCGGCCCTTGCCGAGCCCGGACACCTCGGCGATCTTGGATTCGAGGTCCTCCACGTAGACGGACCGGCCGCGCACCTTGATGCTGTCGCCCATCCGCCCCAGCACGAACAGCTGGCCCTCGTGGAAGAAGCCCGCGTCGCCCGTGTGGACCTCGCCGTCGACGAACCGCGTCGACTTGGCCTCGGCGCCCGCGAAGTAGCCCGGGCACGCCGACGCGCCGCCCACGACGATCTCGCCGAGCACGTCCTCCGGCATCGTCCGGCCCTCGTCGTCGACGATCCGCACGGGCACGTCCTCCTCGGGCGTCCCGCAGCCGACGATCCAGCCCGCCTTCGCGCCGATCGACCGCGGCCCGAGCGAGTGCTGCTCCAGGATCCGCACGGGCTTCCCGAACGACAGCGACTCCGGGTCGGGCCGGACGGCCAGCGGGTCGCGCAGCTCCTTGTCCATCGTGACGAGCAGCGTCGTCTCGGCCATCCCGTACGCCGGCCGGAACGCGGTCCGCGAGAACCCGAACGGCTCCAGCAGCTCCGCGAACACCTCCAGCGAGTGCGGGTCGATGGGCTCCGCGCCGATCAGCGCCATCTTCCAGCCGGACAGGTCCAGGCCCTCCAGCTGCTCCGGCTTCACCCGCCGCGCGCAGTAGGCGTACGCGAACGGCGGCGCCGCCGTGTGCTGCGCCTCGGCGAAGCAGCGGATCCAGCGTGCGGGGTCGCGGATGAAGTGGTCGGGGCGCATCAGCCGCAGCTTCCCCTGCCGGGCGATCGGCGTGAGGAAGCAGCCGATCAGCCCCATGTCGTGGTACAGCGGCAGCCACGACGCGACGACGTCGTCGTCCTCGAAGCCCGCCGACCGGGCGATCAGCTCGCTGTTGGCCTCCAGGTTGTCCCAGGTCACCATGACGCCGCGCGGCGCGCCGCTGGACCCCGAGGTGAACTGCAGCAGCGCCAGCTCCCCGGCGGGCTGCACCTCGGCCTCGGCCGCCGCCTGCCGCGGCAGCCACGGCTCGCCGGGCAGGCCGGCCTGCGCCATCGCCCGTCCCGCGTAGTCCGCCAGGTCCGCGGACGCGGCCACCAGCACCGGCTTCGCCTGCCGCAGGATCGCGGCCACGTGCGCGACGTAGTCGTCGCCGTCCTGGAACAGCGGCGGGGTGATCAGGCAGACCGTGGCGCCCGCGGCCCACACGGCGAAGTAGGTCTCGATGCAGGTGAAGTCCGTGGGCAGGATCAGGCAGACCACGTCGCCCGGGCGGACGCCCTCCTCGATCAGCGCTCCGGCCGTGCGGCGCGCGGCGGAGGCCAGCTCACCGTAGCCGCGGAAGTCCCAGCCGCCGTCGTCGGCGGCCAGGTGTACGCCGCGTCCGGTGTTCGGCTTGTCCAGCCAGTCCCGCAGCGCAGATGCCATCGTGTCCCCTTCGACATGCTTGCTCGGTCACCCACGTGACTCGCGGGTAACTTCACCAGCACCGCGCGCCCGGCGTCAACCGGCCCGACCGGCAAACAGACCGCCCGGTCATTTGGAGAGATCCAACAACTCAGACACGCTCGGGTTTGTCACCCCGGAGCGCCGCCGCACCCCGCGCCACGCCCCGCCAGCCGAGCAGCACCAGCCCCAGGAACACGAGCGCGACCAGCACGAACGTGAACGCGATCCCCTGCCCCGAGATCACCCGCAGCACCATCCCCACCGCGACCGCCGACAGCCAGACCCCGACCCCTACCGGCACCACCGCGTCCGCCCGCCGGCGCCACGCCCGCAGCACCGCCCACCCGGCCGCGAGCCCCACCAGGAACGGCCACGCGGTGTTCAGGAACCCCGTCACGCTGGCCGCCTCGTCATGCGAGCTGCGCCCGATCCCCACGAACACGAGCACGCAGCAGACATCGAGCACACCCGCCACCACATTCCGCATACGCCCAGGTTATGTCCGCTTCCCCGCAGCCCTGAGACGCCCCCGTCAGATCGTGTATCGCAGCCGAGATCATCGACACCGCGCGCTAGCAGCCGCTGTGCTCGCCCTTCAGCGCGGCGGTGAGCACCTTCGCGAGCGTCGCGGCGCTCGGCTCCCGGGCCCGCGGCGGAACGGCGTGCGCGTCGAGCACCTGCTCCACGCAGCCACGGAAGGTCTCGCTGAACTGCGCGTAGTACGGCGTGACCGGCCGGCGGCGCGCCAGGTCCAGCGCACCTTGGACGGTGGTGGCGAACGCGGCGAAACGCTTGGCCGAAGGCAGCTCCTCCGGCCGGTACTTCGGATCCCTGCACGGCGCCGGGTTGTGCAGCACCGAGAGCCTGGTCGGGGTGAACCCCCCGCAGGCGAACAGCTGGTGCTGGGATTCGGCGTTGCCGAGGAAGTCGACGAGCCGCCCCGCTTCGGCCCGATGCCTGGACCGCGCGGAGACCGCCAGGTCCCATCCGCCGAGCACGCTGTACCCCGGGGCCGGGAGGGTGGCGACATCGAAGCCGTCGCCGACGCGCGGGTCGGCCGTCAGCGTCCTGAAGGCGTAGGGCCAGTTGCGCATGAGCGTGGCGCGGCCCCCGGCGAACGCGTCGAGGGAGCCGTCCTCCATGGAGGCGCGGGAGTCCGCCAGCGCGGGGCCGCCGGTCGCGAGCCGGTCCAGCCCCCGGAGGACGACCTGGGCCGTCCTCACGTCGACCTTGTCGATGGTGCCGCTCAGGACCGCTCCCTTCTGGGTGTTCCAGACGGCCTCCAGCGCGTTCGCGGTGAGCCCTTCGTAGTATCCGAGCTGCGCCGCGTACCCCTTCTTCAGCAGCTCGTCCCATGAGGCCGGCGTCCTCTCGCCTCGCCGCACGTACAGCAGCCCGGCATCGGTGAACCAGGGCACCGCGTACTGCCGCCCCTTCCACTGCCCCGTCAGCATGGTCACCGGGAAGAAGTCGGCCGGGTCCTCCATCCAGTCGTCCGCGACCTCGGCGAGGAGGCCGCGCTGCGCGTATTCGGGGAGCCAGGCGATGTCGACGACGAGCACGTCGTAGGCGCAGCTTCCCGAGTCCAGGGCGGCGACGAGCTGGCTGCGCGTCGCGTCCGTCGACCGCGACACCTCCACGAGCGTCGCCTGCTCGTCCGGGTGCAGCTTGTTCCAGCCCTCCACCAGGGCGCGCCGCTGGAAGTCCGGGCTGATGTCGATGTCCGTGGCGATCGTCAGGCCGCGGTGCTCCCCGCATCCGCGGAAGGCCGGGCGGTAGCCGGCCGACCACCGCGTGCCCGCCGCGGCGCCCAGGACGAGGACGAACGCCACGACGGAGGCGACGAGGCGCCTGTGCCGCGTGACGTAGCCGTTCAGGCCGCCGGCGGGCGCCGCCATCAGTCGTCCCCCCAGAGGATCCGCGCCACCGCGCGGGGCGCCAGGTCCTCGATGTCGCCGCTCGGCCCGCCGATGCACGAATCGCGGCCGAAGGCGGCGGCGATCGACGCGACCGGCTCCGCGGTGCAGTCCGACTGCCCGGTGAGCACGATCAGGACGTGCAGCGCGCGGTCCTCGGACCTGAGCGTCCCGGCGAGTTCGCGGGCCTGGTCGGCCGCGCCGGGATCGCTGGCGGGGGCCTGACCGTCGGTCAGGACCACCAGGGTCTTCTTGCCGGGCGGCAGGCGGGTCGCGACCGCCTGCCGGATCGCCGTCGTGAGCGGCATGTCCCAGTCGTTCGTGACGGCCCGCTGGAGCGCGGCGGCCACCTTGAGACGCCCCGCCTCGTCGGTGGACGAGGCCACCGGCCCGGCCTCCGGGCTGCTGCTGCGCGAGAAGAAGAACAGCGACGTCGGGGCTGTGGGCCTGGTGTCGGCCAGGATGCGCGTCGCCAGCGCCTGCGCGCGCCCGAGGCTCGGGCCGTTCTGCCCGACGGTGTTCGCCATCGAGCCGGAGACGTCGATCAGCAGGCCCACGGGAGGCTTCGGCCGGGCGTCGCCGTAGCAGCCCAGGAGCGCCTGCAACGAGGCGAGGCAGGTGCCGTCGCCGCGCAGGGGGTGGGGCGGCATGCTCTCGGGGACGGGGTGCCTGGGGTCCCGCAGGCTCCGCACCGCCGTTCCGGCGGCGGAGATCCGGCCGGAGGCGGTGCGAAGGCCGGCTTTCGCGAATTCGTCCTTCCCGAGCCACTTCCGGAAAGCCGCGACCGCCTTGTCCCGCCTGGCGGAGTCCTCGCCCGGCCAGCGTACGTGCACGAACGGATAATCGAGGACGGGAAGGTCATTCGTGTAGTACGGATAGAGCCACCATTGCGAGGAGGGCTTCCTGCCCGGACACCCCGCCCCCAGCGCGTCACCGTGATCATATCTCGCCAGAACGCTCTCAGGGAGAATGACCGCCGTCCCCTGGGGAGGGCTCTCTCCGCCATTGTCCTTCGCCCGGAACCCGCACACCAGCGAAACGGCGTCCCTGCCGGACATATTGCTCTCGTCGAAGATCTTCTCCAACGGCCCCTTGTCGCCGCCCGCCCATCCGGTCCGCAGCGCCTGGTGCAGCAGCGGGGTCGCCAGAAGGGCGGAGTCGGAGGTGTCGGGAGAGGGGCGCGCGACGGAGGTCAGGACCTGTTCGGCGTTGAGCTCGTGCACCAGCGACTCCAGGCTCTGCCTTCCCGGGTCGCCCGCCAGGTCGGGCCTGTCGGAGTTGCCGAACACGGCCAGGACCAGGGGGGACGAGCCCACCGACGGCGCATGGCCGATCTCCAGGTCGGCCTTCGCCATGAAGTGGCTCGCCTTGCCCGAGCACGGGGTCCGGCCGTCGACGTCGTCCCGCACACCCTTGGCGATCGTCAGGCTGTCGGGGATCCAGACGTCGGGCTGCGCTCCGAGGAGGGTCGCCCGGGACGGCGGGGACGAGCAGTCGCCACCGCCCGATTCGGCGCCCGGGCTCGTCCATCCGCGGGCGAAGCCGTTCTTGATCTCGTCGGTGGGCGCGTCCCCCGCGACGTTGATCGTCACCTCGCGGCAGCCGTGGTCCGCCCTCTCCGCGGCGTACCGCCGGGCCGCCTCGGCCAGCGGTGCGACGTTCTCGGCGTCCGTGACGACCCGCAGGTCGATCGGCTCCGCGCAGGACCCGCCGGACGTCGCGTACGCCCACAGCACCGGCGCCTTGAAGATCACCAGGCCGACGGCCAGGGCGGCGGCGATCCCGGGCCAGGACCATCGCACGGCCCGGTACAGCAGCCGGAACGCCCGCGCGAGGACGGCCGCCGCCATCGCGGGCACTTTGAGTCCGGAGAGGTCGGACACCAGAACGGACGCGGCGACGAAACCCACGAACAAAAAGCCGAGGAGAAGGAGGACCAGCCCCCACGCCGGCATACTGAGCAGCCGGCCGCTGAAGACGGTGGTGGCCAGGCCGAAAAAGGTGTAGACGGCCCCGAGCGCCGGAAAGAACTCCCGGCGGCGTTTACCGCTTCGAGCCGGCGGACCCTCCGAGGACATCCCACTCCCAAGAATGCGTCCCCCCGGGTACCCGACCAGTCTAAGCAGGGCGCGCCGCACTGCCCGCAACGTATTCGTAACAGTCGATCATTCTGATTCGGACACAGAAAATCACCATTAGGCCCCACCCGGCGACGACGCCCGGCAGTCGCCGATCATGGGAGGATCGGATGGCCTCGGCCCCCTCCTCCCCAGGAAGAGCCCCTCATGACCGACGCCTCACCTCCCGTGGACCTGCGCACGGACGTGCCGCACCCGGCCCGGGTGTACGACTTCTACCTCGGCGGCAAGGACCATTTCGGCGCCGACCGCGCGTTCGGCGAGAAGATCCTGAGCATCTGCCCGCAGCTGCGGCCGCTGGCGCTCGCCAACCGCAGGTTCCTCGCCCGCTCCGTCGGCCTGCTCGCGCGCGACCACGGGGTCCGCCAGTTCCTCGACCTGGGCACCGGCCTGCCGACCTCCCCGAACCTGCACGAGGTGGCGCAGGGCGTCGCGCCCGAGTCCCGGGTGGTGTACGTCGACAACGACCCGATCGTGCTCGTCCATGCCCGCGCTCTCCTGACCAGCCGGCCGGAGGGCAGCACCGGGTACGTCGACTCCGACGTCGCCGACATCGACCGCATCATCGAGCTGGCGTCCGGGACGCTCGACTTCGACCGCCCGGTCGCGGTCAGCGCGCTGGCCCTGTTCCACTTCCTGCCCGATCCCGTGCCGGCCGACCTGCTGGCACGCCTCCGCGACCGGCTCCCGCCCGGCAGCTTCCTGACGATCAGCCACGTGCTCCCGGCCCTGCGCGAGGTCGCCGACGCGTACCAGGGCGCGATGGGCCTCGGCACCCTGCGCGGCAGGGACGAGATCACCGCCCTGTTCGGCGATTTCGACCTGCTGGAGCCGGGACTGGTCGATCCGCACCTGTGGCGCCCCGACCTGCCCCCCGGCGAGCCGACCCCCACCGACGCGCCGACCGGCCTGGGCGCCTGCGCCGTAGCCCGCAAACCCCTGTCCTGACACCCCCGAGAGACCGCAGAGCAACAACCCGCACTCTCAAGGAAAGCAAGGGGCGAAGCCCCAAAAAGGGCGCAGAGCAAAAACCAGCACCAAAGGCGAGGGCGAAGCCCGAGGGGGGCAAGGGGCGAAGCCCCAAAAGCGCGCGAAGCGCGCCGGGGGCGTGGGGGCGGAGCCCC